>DTTI01000083.1 GCA_012964825.1 Candidatus Neomarinimicrobiota bacterium | reverse complement strand
AGATCCGCTATACACCTCAGATCTTGTGAAATTGCCTGAACCATCATTCTTAAACCAATAGACCTTATTGCTTCCACCGGCAACAATATCTATGTTTGAATCTTCGTCTAAGTCCACTAGAATAAGTCTTTGCATGTCTTGTCCACCACTGATTTCATTCCTTGTGAACTTGAACTGAGCTGTTAAGGCAAAGGGCATGATAATGAAGAGACAGAATGCCAATTTCTTAGCGTTGTAGTTCGACTGATTCATCATTCTACGGCACCCCTGGATAATCAGGAGGATAACCCAGGTCATCTCCTTTGGGGCTCGCTACAGCATAAAGACCACCCCCCATTACTATCAGTGCCACAATGATTAGTAAAGACTCAAACCCGGAATCCATAACGAACCACAGGTTAGAGTAAATATTTTTCAGATTATTAGACAATCCAGCAACCAATCCCCTGTCAAAACGGTCTGGAGGAGGTTTCAGACCAACCACATACCATGCCAGGACGCGGGCAGCCTCCGCGGCGTTTTCCGGATCACCGGCAAAAGTGACGGTGGTGCGGGCTTTGCCTTTAAGATAACGTTTTCCGATCTTCCTGTCCCTGTAGGTATATAAGTTCTTTGAGTCAGTCTCCACTGAATAGCGCCTGAAATCGTAACTGTAGGTCCGTCCGTCCCTTTTAAGTCTCCAAATCACAATTTCTGTATTATCAAGAAGGACAGCCACAGACGGATCCAGCGTGTCTGCCTGTGAACGCCAGAGATTTGAGGCAAACTTGGAAATGCCTGATAACTCTCTCTTCCTGAACGATAGCGGAAGTACAGTGGTAGATTGCTCAATAACTCTGAATTCCCCTGTAGCAACCAGCTCCTCTTCTACAAGAGATGAGATTGCACTCTCCTCAATATCTACTAGACCGGATGTACCGCCGGAAAAGACGGAAATCTTCCGATCCATCATATCCTGAGACACAAGCGTTGTGCTCAAGAATACCAGTATGGATAGTAAAATATTCCGCATTAGTCAGACAAATCCTCTAGGATGGGAGGATTCACTGAGGGTCTATGCCTCCCGCATCAAGAAAGATTAGAGCAAAAAAACGGTTTTCACAAGAACAGGCACCTCTATTGTGACATGGAGCATAGATTATTATGCCCTGACGGAGATAACTTGGAATTGAACCAAAAATCCTTGAAGTTTCCTGTTAAATTTTTAAGGAAAAGGCAAATTAATGAATCAAGATTTGAATGGACGAAGAGACAGGGTCGACCGGCGAATAATCCACGACAAGCGCAAAGGCGTAGAACGGCGTACCGGTAGAGAAAGGCGCGAGGCTGACCAGAGCCAAAAAACTCTTCCTGCAGAAGGAGAACGTCGCAAGGTGCTGGACCGGCGCACCGGAAGGAGCAGTCGACAGGGGGCTGACCGGCGTAACGGCATAGATCGGCGGCTTTTGGTCAAAAACAAGCAAGCTCAGCGCGGCAAATTAATCCTCGGTGGCGTTATTACGGCTGGTTTGGCTTTAAGCTTACTTTACTATGAATCAGAAGTCCGAACAGAGGATCTTGCTGGCACTATTTCTGGATCGCAAAAAGTGCAGTTAAAAATGCTGGGAGGCGGCAAAACAACCATCGATGAACTTTTGAAGAAAGGACCTGTACTTCTGGACTTCTGGGCCACGTGGTGCGGACCGTGCCTGAAAGAGATGGTACACCTTCAGCGGTTTCATGAGAAGTACAGTGGATACGGCCTAACCATCTTAACCATTAATCAGGACTCCCCGAAGAGCCTTTCCAAAGTACGGTCTGTTATAAAGTCTAAAAAGTTCACCTTTATGGTGGCTCTTGATCCCAATGGGAAGATGTCAAAAAGACTCAATGCAAAACTCCTTCCCACTACCATCCTTGTGGATATGGATGGTGTTATCCGCTGGATGCACCAGGGTTACCTGCCTGGAGATGAATTAGAGATCGAATCAAGCATCCAGGCCCTCATTGGAATTAAAGAGCCGGCTCCAGTCACTTCCTGACCGAATGAGATTAAGACCACTTCTGTGGTCCACTCCTCTTTGCCTATCAATTGTTTCTGGGCAGGCTTCTTTCTCAGGCACTCTCACTTCCAAGTATGCTGAAAGCGCCAATGATTTCAATTTCTCTGAACACTTTCTGGAAGGAAGAGCAAATTTAAATCAATGGTCGGCCTGGGGTCAGCTGGAGCTCAGCAAACCTCCTGAAATCGGTGTGAATATCAGTGGATTGAGGAAAGTTCGAGTGGAGTACTTCAAGGATAATTTAAGTCTTGAGATAGGTGATGTATACACCATCTGGGGTCGGGGGCTCCTTTTGAACCAGGTGGATGACCAGGCTATCGACCTGGATACAGGCGTAAGGGGACTTCTCCTTAATTACACGGGTGAAAATTATTCACTCAACCTCATCTCAGGAAAGATGAACTCGTGGAAGGGCTCTACCATGGTTAATAATTTCAGTGACCGTGTACCTAACTATGAGACGGATCACCTCCTAACAGGAGCCAATCTGGAAACAGAACAGCTAGGTTTAAGATTGGGTCTGTCCTACCTGGAATCAAGAGAAGATCATTATATCCCTTACGACAAGACAGGCAACCCCGTAAACTTGGACTTAAGGCACCGTTATGCCGGTACCTATGCTGAATTCAGTCATGATCTGTTTGACGCTTTTGTAGAGGCGGTTTACAGGAGTGCCGGTGATCTGGGACCCGGGAAATATCTTTCAGATGGAAAAGGATTCTACGCTGGTATAGGAACATACCTGGGAGAATGGTCAGCGGTCATTGATTACAAGAATTACGATTTCAAGCGTCTGCCCCCTGAGAAGAATTTTGACTTTGTGAACAACTATGATATTTCCTTGGATTTCCAGCGCCCCCCTACCGGTATATATGAGCACACTTCACGTCTCATTGGAAGGATCATTCATGAGCTGGACCCCAATGACGAGGTGGGCACCCAGATCTATATTACAGGACCTGTAAAGGACTGGTTCAACCTTTCAATAAACCATTCCAGAGCCAGTCGTCACGACATTATTTCCATGAATGAGGATTTCAAATGGAACCCTCAAACGAATAATAGACTTATCTCCAGTGGTTCGCCTTTTGCTGATTATTTCAGAGATACCTTCGTTCAGATAGAAGGCGCACTTTTCAGTGATAAGCTCCAGTACAAACTGGGGTGGGACAAGCTTGAAGATGTCCTTTCAGTCATTACAAATTATAGTATACCCGGATTTACAACAAAGTCATATGATTATGTCTCAGCCCATACCTTCCCCCTTGATTTAAATCTGCATCTTCCCTCCCGCTTCAGCCTTCAGATAAAGACCGAGTACCAGTCCATTAAAAAAGGATATATGAATGACTTTGGCGAAGGGTGGGAATTTCGATCTCTCTATCCTGTAGACACCAGGTACAATGCCGTTGTATCTATCGGAGTGGCCCGGTCGCCCAAGTGGTCCGTCGCTTTTACCTTAGACCGTACTTCACAGGAGTGGGACAAGGATGACTGGGTATGGGGACCTAAAGAGTGGAGGTCTTTAGAGATTCTTTACAACCTGAACGAGAGTACACGGTTATCAGTCATGAGCGGATCTCAGCAAGGAGGCCTCTTGTGTAGTAACGGGGTATGCAGATACGTTCAGGATTTTGATGACGGTTATAAAGTCAATCTTAGCTGGATTTTCTAAATATTACATCCATTGAAAAATTTTCTTAATCACAATAAATTATGCTTGAAGTATTGATAATATTTTCATCAACCGAGGAATCATGAGAAAAACATCAAAATACCTTCTCCTCTCACTTGTCATTCTTCTCCCCTTTTCCAGTCAGGCCGCCAAAAAAGCCGCTGTACTGGAAAAACTTACATCCCTCTACTGAGGCTACTGTAAACTATCCGGGAGTTTCCTGGAGGAGTGGCAAAACCCGAATTTCGTGGCTGAAACTGGTACACATGTTGCAGCTGATGGGAATGCTGGAATACGGGGCGGCAACAGAATGGGATATGTGGGTGATGATGTGATGAATGACTGGATTCTTATTAACTATCACACCGGAAGTGGGACTTATGCTGATGATCTGGCAAAAACCTGGCAAGCTCATCAAGACAACTGTACAAATCCTCCCATCGATGATCGCTGGTACAGTGATCAAACTGAACCGTATCTTCAATATTTTAATGGTATACCGGCTTTTAAAATAAATGGAGAGGACACTAGCCCTGAGTGGGCAGCATACACTGCTGACTTCCTAAATACAGGAAACCCAGCTAGTGATTGGGATGAGGCTTACTATGCTTACATAACTATGGTAAAACGCGTACAGGCTGAGACAACACCTATTACCATGTCACTGGATGGCACATCGTTTGTTGACAAAACCGCATCTGTAAACCTGAGCGTGACCAGTACAGATGACCTTTCGGCGAAAAACCTGCGTCTTTATGTGGGCGTAACAATGGATTCCATTGCGTATGACTTCGGACAATACTTTGACTGGGGAAAACTGGATCACCACAATAATATCTTCCTTGGCTGGGTAGGAGATAAAACTTCTGAGTGCGAGGCAGGTTGCGAAAACGGGCA
>DTTI01000082.1 GCA_012964825.1 Candidatus Neomarinimicrobiota bacterium | reverse complement strand
GACAGGCCGGCGTTCTAACCAACTGAACTACGATCCCGAAAAATCAATTTTCAAGTGTTGATGGCGATTTTCTATCATTGTCCTTGACTACAAGAGCGAGAGGTATGATCACCAGGTATCCGACGAAAAGCATGATGGGTGACAATGTGAGGGACTGAAAACTATTCACATCCCCGGTTGCCATCACGATATAACCGGATATAATCGTCACCAGACCGATACTAAAGAGCAGATAATTCTTTTTTCCAAAAGCCCACCCTTCAAAAAGATGAATTTCAGATTTTTCATTTTTTTTCGCCACAGCGGGGGCAAATATACGACCGACATTTACCCGTAATCAATTCTATTATCCCTTCCTCTTTTCTGAAAAACTATTGTTGTGTGCTTTGTGAAAGGATTAAATTCGCGCCCGAAATTTATGGCATTTTTAAATAGTTCTAAACCCGATCACGTAGCGGGATTCATACTCTCAATCCTGGTTCTTTCTGGAGTGGCCTTCTATTCTCTGGTGGTCTTCTGGCCTCTTCCCGAAGCAGAAACGCCCGTTGTAGTAAAGGTGGATAAAGGAGCATCTCTTAAAGAGATTGGCGATGATCTCAAAATGAAGGATGTCATCACTGATTCGGAAACTTTCGTTATGGCAACCAGGATTATGGGACATGAGACCACCATTCGAGCTGGTGTTTTCTCGCTAACTGACCTCAGGTCGAATTACCACATAATTAGACAATTGGTGGAAGGAACACCTGTACTACACAAAATCACTATTCCTGAAGGACTAAGCAAATATCAAATTGCGGAAGTTTTTCAGGATAAGCTGAACATAGACTCGGGCGTATTTTTGGCCTTATGCGAGAATTCCCAATTTATTAAGTCTCTGAATATTGATGCTTATTCCCTCGAAGGATTTCTCTTTCCGGATACTTACCATTTTCATGAGGGTGAGACACCCGAACGAGTCATTCAAACCATGGTGACCGAATATCACGAGTTTTTCGATAAAATATTGAAGAGTCGACTTCAGATTCATGGTTTGACGGAGCTTGAAATGGTGACATTAGCATCCATTATAGAGGGGGAAGCCATATATGACAGCGAACGTCCACTTATCAGTTCAGTCTACCACAATCGCCTCAAAATAGGAATGCGTCTTCAGGCGGATCCCACCATTCAGTACATCATTGAGGATGGTCCGCGCCGGTTGTTGATAAATGACTTGAAAATTAAATCACCCTACAATACTTATATCCATTATGGTCTTCCAGCCGGTCCCATCAACAGTCCCAGCCGGGAGTCGCTCATTTCAGCGCTTTCGCCGGCTGATGCCGACTATCTCTTCTTTGTGGCTAACGGCGAAGGATACCACACATTCAGCAGGACCGAAGCGGAGCACAATGTTGCTAAAAAGAAGTTTCAGCGCTCCAGACGCCAAATAAGAAGTAAAAAACATGCGCAAACAAAAGATATACAAGATTGATTGAATGAGTGATTTGAATCTTAATGATGTTCAGAAACAGGCCGTTGAGGCTATTGATAAACCAACTCTGATCTTTGCAGGCGCCGGCACAGGTAAAACGCGAGTTCTTACCCACAAGATTGCTTATCTCATTATCGAAAAGGGTTACAATCCTGATGATATCCTGGCGGTAACATTTACAAACAAAGCAGCTGCGGAAATGAGGACCAGGGTCCAGTCATTGCTCGGGAAGAAATCAATGTCGCTTAACATTGGTACATTCCATTCCATTTGTGCCCGTCTCCTAAGGCATGAGATTGTATCTCTCGGTTTTACCCCGGATTTTGCCATTTATGACACTGCGGATCAGGATCAGCTCATCAAAACGTTAATGTTAAACCTGAAGTTGACGACCAACGGTATTTCGGCAGCCGCTTACCGTTCCAGGATGAGTTTTATTAAAAGTAGTATGGAAGATCCTTCACAATTGATGAAAAATGGTGCTTCGCCGTTCGATAAGTCAGTGGCTGAACTTTACCCCGTTTACAAGAAAGCTTTGAAGGAAAATAATGCTGTGGACTTCGGTGACCTGCTCTTGTATCCGCTAGAGATTTTTAAGAAACATCCGAAGGTGCTGAAAAAATATCAGGATAAATTCAAATATGTTTTGGTGGATGAATACCAGGATACTAATCGACCTCAGTTTCTCTTTGTAAAATTTCTTTCTGATACACATAATAAGATCTCTGTCGTGGGGGATGATGATCAATCCATTTATGGCTGGCGTGGGGCAGATATTTCCAATATTCTGGAATTTGAAAAGGCTTACCCCGATTGCGAAGTCTTCAGGCTGGAACAGAATTACCGCTCCACTGCGAATATTCTTTCTGTTGCCGGAGCCGTTGTCAAGAACAATGAGTATCGTGCAAAAAAAGAGCTTTGGACAGATCAAGGTCAAGGTGAAAAAATAGGCATAATGGAAACCTATGATGAAATAGAAGAAACGGACGGTGTATTGGAGCTGATCCAGAAGGAAATACAACAGAATAAAAGAACTTTTCAGGATTTTGTGATCCTTTACAGGACCAATGTTCAGAGCAGGGCACTGGAAGACGGTCTGAGGAGAAAGGGCATCGCCTATCACATTGTCGGCGGTGTGAAGTTTTACGAAAGGAAAGAGGTAAAGGACCTGCTAGCCTATCTCAGAATTCTTGTTAATCCAGTTGACTCTGTGAGTTTAAAAAGAATTATCAATTTCCCTTCCCGCGGTATCGGTGCCAAGACTGTTGACAAATGTGAGGTGTTGGCGGCCAAGAAGGGTATTCCGCTCCTTGCTGTTCTGGAAACGCCAGACGCCATGAATCTGAAAGGCAAACAGGCTGTCGGATTGGTTGAATTTTATGAGCTTGTTCAGAAGTATCGAGAACTGAAGGATAAACTGGATGCGTCTGAACTTGCCTCCGTACTTGTGGATGAACTGGGCTTGGTCAACTTCTACAAGGAGCAAGGAACTGAAGATGCCAGTGAGAGGCTGCAAAACATTCAGGAACTTTTGAACAGTATTCATCAGTTTTGCAAACGGAATGAGAATGCCACTGTACGGGAATTTCTTGAGGAGGTGTCACTGCTGACCGCTATCGACACGTGGAACGACAGCACAAATCATATTACACTCATGACGCTCCACAGCTCGAAGGGACTGGAGTTCCCCGTTGTCTTTATCACCGGTCTTGAAGATGGATTATTCCCTATCTACCGTTCACTTGAGGACCCCAGGGAACTTGAGGAAGAACGCCGTCTGTTCTACGTTGGTTTAACAAGAGCCAAGGAGAAAGCTTATCTTCACTTTGCGCCAAACCGCCGCCGATCTAGCGGTGCCGTTGGTCTCGGTCTGGCTTCACGTTTTCTTCAAGAAATACCTGAAGAATACCTGGATCGCATAAATTTTCACTCCGCTCTCACTAGACGTCTTGTAAAGGATAAAAGTTCGAACAAATACAAACTCAAATATGTAAGAACCATCACTTCATTTAACGAATTTGAACGTAGTGATAAAGTGAAACATCCCCTCTTTGGTAAAGGGATGATCCTTGCTGTAGAGGGTTCAGGTGACAACCAGAAAATCACCGTCGTATTCCAAGGCAACATTCAGAAAAAACTTATCGCCAAATACGCCAACCTAACACCGCTCAGCTGAGCACGATGGTTGTTCCACACAACCTGACATTTTAAATTCTTATTGAGAATGAATCCCAAATGAGTCCATTATGACTGACGTAGAGCTGAAGAAATTCATGAAAGTCCTTAGGAACGAGAACCTGAAGCTGACTCCGCAGCGTGTGGAGATTTTCAGAGAGGTGTGTGATTCAGATGAACACCGCGAAGCTGAGGAGATTTATTTGGCACTACGGGAAAGGGATGTGCATGTTTCCCGTGCTACGGTCTACAGGACCATGAATATTCTGTATCAGCATGATCTAGTATGGCGGATGAATATCGGGGACGGAAAATGGCGGTATGAACACTGGCTGGATTGTCATCAACATGACCATCTTATTTGTATTAGATGTGGAACCATTGTTGAGTTTATGAACCCTCAAATTGAGGAAATTCAGAAAGATGTTGCAGATAAGTTTAACTATAAACTTGTGAGGCATGTCCATCAACTGTTCGGCCTATGTAAGCAATGTAGAAAGATGCCAATTTCTGTGAACTGACTTCTGCTTCTCCTTCTTTAATAATTATACCATCAATAATAACTGAGAACATTTTACTTCGCTGATCAACCTAGACTCATGAATAGGCGGGAATTCACCCGTTTCTTTTCTATAGCTATAACTGGAATCCCGTTATTAATGGGAACAAGTATTTTCCCCGACAGCCCAAATCCTAAACCGTTACTCGTGGATGGCGCCCGCCTTAATAAAATACTCCTTGAACTGGCAAAATATGGTCGGAATGATCACGGCGGCATTGATCGGGTTTCTTTCAGTGAAGCAGACAGAAATGCCCGACGATACGTCATAGGGTTGATGAAAAATGCCGGATTGGATGTAAAAATTGATGCAGCCGCCAATATAATCGGTCGACGAAAGGGAAATAATGCAGATGCTAAACCGATTATGCTCGGTTCACATATCGATTCAGTGCCAAGCGGGGGCAATTATGACGGGCAGGTTGGTTCAGCGGCGGCTGTTGAAGTAGCACAAATACTCCATGAAGATAATCAGATTACTCGTCACCCTCTTGAATTCGTGATTTTTTCCAATGAGGAAGGTGGAAAAACCGGGAGTCGTGCCATGGCCGGTGAGATAGAAACATTTGAGTTAGATATTATGACAGCTAGTGGCTTTACCATTGGTGAAGGCTTAAGGGCCAATAGCGGCGATCCTGATAAGTTGACCAAAGTTAAAAGGTTGAAAGGGAGCATTGCCGGTTTTCTTGAGCTTCACATAGAGCAGGGGGGTATACTTGAAAGAGAGGGATTAACCATCGGTGTTGTAGAAGGAATTGTTGGTATCAAGCGGTGGAGCGTTACTGTTAAGGGTTTTACTAATCACGCGGGCACAACACCCATGACTGAAAGAAGAGATTCTCTTGTGGCGGCGGCGCAGTTCATACAAGCTGTGCACCGAATAGCAAAAAATATGTCTGGGCGTCAGGTGGCAACAGTTGGTCAGATAACTCCTGAACCGGGAGTACCAAATGTTATTCCAGGTCGTACATCTTTAACTCTTGAAATTCGCGATCTGGATATGGCAAAAATAGACAACCTTTTCAAGGTCTTGGTGAAAGAGAGTAAGTTGATTGGTGAAGAAACCGGCACTCAATTTTCATTTGATCAATTCTACCTTAGTAAGGCGGCTCCTACAGATGATTTATTTCGAAAGGTGATTGAAGAGGAAACAGAGAAGCTGGGTTTCAGCTATACTCGCATGCCCAGTGGTGCTGGTCATGATGCGCAGAGCATTGCTCAACTGGCACCGGTGGGGATGATATTCATTCCAAGTCTCGGTGGTATAAGCCACTCCCCTAAGGAAAAATCTCGATCTAAAGACATTGAAGCAGGTGCAAATGTTTTACTCCGGTCACTTCTGACTTTAGATCATCAGCTTTCATAATTGAGAACAGCTTGCCTTCGAATTTTGCATCAGTTACTTTTCCTTACTATTTATTAGACAGTACGGGTTTTATCCTTTTCAAGGAGATGTAGCCATGAAAAAGTATCCTTACGGCATTATCGTATTAGCTTTCATCTTTCTTTTGTTGCCATCATTGACAGATGGAAAAGCAAAGAAAAGTGATGTTGTCAAATCAATTGAGAAACAGGCTAAGACATATGAGAAAATGGCCAAACAGATCTGGACATGGGCGGAAGCAGGTTATCAGGAGTATAAAAGTTCTGAGCTTCTCCAAAAAACCTTGGAAGAAGAAGGTTTTTCTATTGAAGCAGGTGTTGCTGAAATACCCACAGCTTTTGTTGCCAACTATGGGTCTGGTAAACCTGTCATTGGAATATTGGCTGAATATGACGCTTTGCCTGGACTTTCTCAGGAAGTGATTACCGAGCGAAAACCCCGAGTAGTAGGTGCAGCCGGTCACGGCTGTGGCCACCACCTGTTCGGTACCGCTTCAACCGCTGCTGCCATAGCTGTGAAGGATTGGATGAAATCGTCTGGTGCAAAGGGGACACTCCGCCTCTACGGTACCCCTGCTGAAGAGGGTGGCTCAGGCAAAGTATATATGGTCCGGGCCGGGCTTTTTGATGATGTGGATGTTGTACTCCACTGGCATGCTTCTGATAAGAATGATGCCAGTCCGTCCACCTCTCTGGCAAACAGATCAGCCAAGTTCCGGTTCACTGGCTACTCATCGCACGCCTCGAGCTCACCTCACAGGGGTCGTTCGGCACTGGATGGAATTGAAGCTATGAATCACATGGTGAACCTGATGCGGGAGCATGTCCCCCAGGAAACCAGAATTCATTACGTGATTACCCATGGCGGCGGGGCACCCAATGTTGTACCGGACTTTGCTGAAGCTTTTTACTATGTTCGACACCCGGAAGTGGATGTTCTGGAGGATTTATGGAGCAGGGTGCTGAAAACCGCGGAAGGTGCAGCATTGGGAACGGGTACTGAAGTAGATTTTGAGATAATTCACGGCAACAGACCCGTCCTGAGGAATGATATCCTTCAAAAGGTTGTATATAACAATCTCAAAGAAGTTGGTGGAGTGAAATACAATCGAGAGGAAAGGAAGTTTGCCGAATCTATTCAGGGAACCTTCAGGAAAGTGGACACTCCTATTGAGTCTGCAGAGGAGATTCGGCCCTGGAAATTTCGCCCACCGGGCGGTTCTACGGATGTGGGTGATGTAAGTTGGATGGTTCCAACGGCCGGATTGAATGCTGCGACCTGGGTTCCCGGGACGTCAGCTCACACTTGGCAGGCTGTGGCCGCCGGAGGTATGAGCATCGGTTTTAAGGGACTTATGGTGGCCGCAAAAACTTTGGCTCTTTCAACCGTAGATATTTTTGAATCTCCGGCTACGATAAAACAGGCGAAAGCGGAATTAATTGACCGCAGGGGACCGGATTTCAACTATTATGCATTACTGGGAGAGAGAAAGCCTCCTCTCGACTATCGAAATTAGTCTCTAAGGGTTAGAGATTAATTGATCAATTTTTTTCCTCTAATTACGGGGCTGGTTTTGACCGCTTTTGTTGCGGATCAGGAAGTCACAGTTGTCGGTTGGACACCCGAGACAAAACAAAAACTCCTTGACCAAATTGCTGAGAATGAACTGGCCAGAAAAATTTACAGCCAAAT
This sequence comes from Candidatus Neomarinimicrobiota bacterium, assembly GCA_012964825.1. Lineage (NCBI taxonomy): Bacteria > Pseudomonadati > Fidelibacterota > Fidelibacterota bacterium. The sequence continues at coordinate 46,086 of DTTI01000082.1, read as the reverse complement.
TTTTGACCAGCTAGAGAACCAAGATGTCCCGCCTCAATTTCTCGAAGGATCATTTAATCATCCCGATATTTATATTGATGATGAGATTATTCGGAGATTCCACCGGCCTGCTGAAAGACTTTCTTACGAACGTTACAGAAAAATTTTTGTCACTGACCAACGGATCAAAGAGGGCGTAAAGTTTTACAGTCAGAATAAGGCACTCATTGAGACTGTTTACGCTGAATTCGGTGTTGACCCTTTTCTTCTTGTGAGCCTGGCGGGGGTGGAATCAAAATACGGGACTCATGCTAAGACACACTTAGTCTTTGTGGCTCTCCATACTGTCATACACAAATTGCCCCGGAGAGAAAAGTGGGTGGAGAAGGAAATGGCGGAATTTCTCAGTTACTGTTACGAAAACAATGTTCCACCGCTTTCCCTGGGTGGCTCCTATGCTGGTGCCTTTGGGTATGGTCAGTTCATCCCCTCCAGTTTCCGGAGTTATGCGGTAGATTTTGACGGTGATGGTGTCCGGGAACCTTTTGACTGGCCAGACGTCCTGGCGAGCATGGCCAACTATCTGGTAAAAAATGGGTATGCCAAAGGGAGCGATAATTTTTCAAAAGACAGCCCCAATTGGAAGTCTGTATACCGCTACAACCCAGCCCTGAACTATGTGAAAGTTATCTTTGAACTGAGGGAAGCCATAATAGAGGCTCGGGGATAAAGGCCGGTTCTTTAACGGATATAAACCGTTTTTATATTCACAAATTCCCGAATCCCAAACTGAGATAATTCCCGTCCATAACCGCTCTCTTTCACGCCACCGAAAGGCAGCCTTGGGTCAGAACGGACAAAATCGTTCACGAAGCAAGTCCCGACTTCGATCACCTTGGTGGCGATCAGCTCTCCTTTTTCCACATCGTCTGTGAAAACGGCGCCGCCGAGGCCAAAAGGTGTGTCGTTGGCGGCTTTCAGTGCTTCAGCTTCATCTTTAACGGCTATAATGCTGGCCACTGGTCCAAATATTTCCTCTTCATAGGCGGCCATGCCCGGGGTTACATCCGCGAGAACGGTTACTGGATAAAACGCTCCTTTAATCTTGGGGACCTCGCCGCCCATGAGACACCGTGCTCCCGCATCCACGGACCGCTTCACCTGATCATGGAGTTCATCACGTAGATCGTGGCGTGCCATGGGTCCAATGTCGTTTGATTCGTCTGTGGGATCGCCCATTATTTTTCCCTTCAAAACTTCCAGTAGTTTTTCTTCAAAAGGTTTGGCTACAGATTCCACAACGATGTACCGTTTCGCGGCTATACAGCTCTGTCCGGTGTTGATGAGCCGTCCTGTAACGCAAGCGGTCACCGCCTGATCAAGATCTGCGTCTTCAAGAATTACGTACGGGTCACTGCCACCCAGTTCAAGAACAGTCTTTTTAAGTGCCCCTCCGGCACGGGCCGCCACCGCCTTTCCGGCTGCTGTGCTTCCGGTCAACGTAACCGCCTTCACAACAGGGTGATCGATCAGTTCTCCCACCCGGTCGCTTCCCATGACCAAGGTGCTGAAACACCCTTCAGGATAACCAGCATCACGAAATATCTTTTCGATAGCCAGGGCACAGCCCGTGACGTTGGAGGCATGTTTCAAGATACCAACATTGCCAGCCATGAGGGCGGGTGCTGCGAACCTAAATACCTGCCAGAAAGGGAAATTCCAAGGCATGATAGCCAGAACCGTCCCGATAGGTTGAAAAGTGACAAAGCTTTTGGATGCGTCCGTTTCCACAGACTCGGATGCGAGAAATTCCTCCCCGTTTTCAGCATAATATTCGCATGCCCAAGCTGATTTTTCAGCTTCCGCCCGCCCCTCTTTGATGGGTTTACCCATCTCTTCGGTCATGACCTCAGCATAACGTTGAGCGTTTGAACGCAAATCTGCCGCAACTTTGTACAAGAGATTATTGCGGTGTTCAAAATCGGTCTTACGCCAACTCAGGAAATCATTTTGAGCTCGTCGAAGAATGACTTCGACCTCATTTTGGGAAGTTTCTTCATACTCTCTAATCTTTTCGCCTGTGGCGGGATTGATTGAAACAAGTGACATAATTATCTCCTTACGGTTAAGAAAAAGATTCTTATTAACTATGGGAATTTATTCGTTCAAGGTTATGAACAAAAGAATCGTCGGCAAACCCGTTGAACCTGAACAATCCGCCATGTAAGTTTGTCGACCACTAACTCATCATTTAAGGAGACTGAAAGTTGAATTATCGCCGATTAGGAAAATCGGGCCTGAAGCTGAGCGAACTTTCTTACGGTTCCTGGGTTACCTTTTCTTTTCAGCTGGATGAGTCCGCCGCGGAAGACTGCATGAAAGTTGCTTACGATGCGGGTGTCAATTTTTTCGACAATGCGGAAGTGTATGCTGATGGAGAGTCAGAAGTGATCATGGGGAAGGTATTGCAGAAAATGAAATGGTCCAGAGACACTTACTCTGTTTCCAGCAAGGTCTACTGGGGTGGAGAGAAGCCGATGCAACGGGGGCTCTCCCGGAAGCACATTCACGACGCCTGCCATGCTGCTTTGAAACGGCTTCAGGTTGATTACCTGGATCTTTTCTTTTGCCACCGTCCTGACAGGCACACTCCAATTGAAGAGTCAGTCCGAGCCATGGATAGCCTCGTCAAGCAAGGTAAGGTGTTGTACTGGGGTACTTCCGAATGGTCCGCTGATGAAATTCGAGCGGCGTACGGTGTGGCAAACCAGTACAATCTGGAACCGCCTACCACAGAACAGCCTCAGTATAATCTGTTCGAAAGGGAAAAACTTGAGCGCGAATATCTTCGCCTTTTTGATGATGAAGGTCTTGGTACTATCATCTGGTCGCCTTTGGCATCGGGAATACTGACAGGGAAGTACGCTGAAGGTATTCCAAAAGGATCTCGCATGGAACTGCCCGAGTATGGCTTCCTACGGAAACGACTGGAATCTCCCATCGGACAGGATATGGTGGAGAAAACAAAGCAACTAGTAGCGTTTGCTGATGATATCGGTATTTCTCTGATTCATCTTGCCCTGGCCTGGTGCCTGAAGAATCCCAATGTTTCAACCGTCATTCTCGGGGCATCAAATTCAGATCAGCTTAGGGACAATCTTAGAGCTGCTGATGTTGCAGAGAAAGTGACGCCGGAGGTCATGGATAAAATTGAACAAATTGTTCAATCGAGACCGGAGTCCTGGACTGAATGGTAAAGGCCCAATATCCTAAAGAAATAAATATACAGGGTGAGTTTGTCCGGCAGGTCAGTGCATTCCGTAAGTGGGTGACAGCTGACGGTAGTTCGGGTTTTCCAACGGAATCCGGCAGATATCACCTTTACGTCTCACTTGCCTGTCCTTGGGCTCACCGAACCATCATTTACAGGAAACTGAAAAAATTGGAAAATGCTATATCAATGTCAGTGGTGGATCCAATCCGAGAGGAGCGGGGATGGCGTTTTAATGATGAATTCCCAGATTCATTGAACGGATTCTCTTTTCTGAGCGAAGCTTACCGTGCCACAAACCCCGAATTCGAAGGACGGGTCACTGTACCTGTATTATGGGACAAAAAAACTGGCGGGATTGTGAACAATGAATCATCAGAGCTGATTCGAATGCTCAACTCTGAGTTTGATGCTTTCGGTGATCCAGCAATCGATTTCTATCCCTATTCTATGAGGAAAGAGATAGATAATATGAATGAAATGATTTACAACAGTGTGAACAATGGTGTCTATCGATGTGGATTTGCCACCGCTCAGAAAGCTTATGAAAAAGCATTCAATGATTTGTGGGGGACCCTTGAAAAGCTTGAGGAACTTTTAGGAGACCAGACATATCTCGTTGGAGACACCCTAACGGAGGCGGATTGGCGGCTTTTTCCAACTTTGGTACGATTCGATCCTGTTTATTACAGCCATTTCAAGTGTAATAAACATAGATTGGTAGACTGTCCGAATCTTTGGAATTATATAAAAAGACTTTATGCAGTTCCTGGTATTGCTGAAACAGTGGATATGGATCATATCAAACATCACTACTTCATGACGCACGAAAAATTAAATCCTTCGAGGATTGTACCAGTTGGACCTGCAATATCCTTCAATGGAGATAAATAGATACATAATCATTTATGCAGGCGCCCTGATCGGTGCTAAGTCAAAAGGAGATTGATTATGCTGGCATCTGTTTGGAGGGCACTGACATGATTGATAAGAAACGTCAGGTATTACAGACAATCGAAGGCCTGATGACCAGCGACGGCGGTGGTGTTAACTTGAAGCGGATCATCGGATCGCCCCAGCTTGACACTCTCGATCCATTCCTTCTGTTGGATGAGTTCAGGAGCGAAAATCCCGACGATTACCTGGCCGGTTTCCCGCCCCATCCTCACCGCGGTTTTGAGACGGTGACCTACATGCTTCAGGGTAGCTTCCGCCACAAGGATTCGGCGGGCAATGAAGGTCTACTTACGTCCGGCTCTGTTCAGTGGATGACCGCCGGCCGAGGGGTAATCCATAGTGAGATGCCCGAGCAGGAAGACGGTCTTGTCTGGGGTTTCCAGTTGTGGGTAAATCTGCCAAAGAAACTGAAAATGACGGAGCCGGATTATCAGGATATTCCATCTGAAAACATTGCGGAGGTTAATGAAGAGGGCGTCACCGTCCGCATTGTGACAGGAATATATAACGGCACAACAGGCCCGGCTTCGGCAAAGACGGGCATGTCATACATGGACGTCCATCTTGAAAGTAATACCGTGTTCAACCACGACCTTGTGGATGGGTGGAACAGTTTTGTCTATGTCTTTGAAGGTTCTGTGAAGGTGGGTGATGAAAATGAAATTTTTGTCGGCAACTTAGCTGTTTTGGACACTGAAGGTGAGGTTCAACTCTCCGGAGGACATGAGGGCGGCCGGTGCTTGTTGGTGGCAGGTGAGCCGCTCAATGAACCCATTGCCCGGGGTGGCCCATTTGTTATGAATACCAGGGGAGAGGTGCTTCAGGCGTTTGAAGACTATCAGAATGGTGTTTTTGATAAAACTATTTCCCGATGAGAACACACTATCTCGGCCACATTGTTTTCTACGTTCGTGACCTTGATGCCTCTCTGAATTTCTACGCAGAACTCCTCGGACTTAGACGTATTGAAGGAAGTAATCTTCCTTTCAAGGCAGCGGCCCTTACTTCCGGACGAACGCACCACGAATTGCTGTTGATCGAAGTTGGTGATGCGCCCGGTCCGCAGCCGGGTCCCCGCCGCGGTTTTTACCATGCCGGCTTCAAGATTGGGGATTCATTAGATGAGCTTCGGAAGGCTTACGATGAATTACAATCGGCCGGTGTTCAAGTGAAAGGGTTGAGTGACCACACCGTCACCAAGAGTCTCTATCTTTACGACCCTGATGGCAATGAGATTGAGCTTTACGTAGACGATCCTGATGTGGACTGGGAAGATGACCCTGCTGCCGTGCTGTCGCCTATCAAGCCGCTGGATTTATAACGCATAAATTAAGCTGCCAATGATAGCAGGGACTGCTCATCAGGTGTCAGGTTGAGTTTCAAGTATTTGCCGTCTTCTGGCGATTCCGGAAAATGGAAAACTGTCTTGGAACCGGATTCTCGCAGTTGCCTAATTCACGTGGAAATACCGCGGCCAAAGGATGGCGTCAAGAACCGCCGTCTGAATTATGAAAGGGATGAGCCCCGCCACCGCCGCCCAGAAGAGCCAGTCGCCCCGTTCACTATCTGAGGCTAAGAGAGAAACCAGCAATGTCACAGATGCTATACCCGTCACCGTGAGAACTGACCGTATCGCCAGCCATGTTCCATCGCTGGGAGCCTTTAGCATGGCGAAAGTGAGGGGCATCCAGAGAGCTGAGGAAATGAGGAAAGCTGCGTAGAGAAAGATGATCCACTCAAACCCAAGTCTGTTGAAAAAGAGTGCCCCTGATGGCAATGCCCGCATCAAAAAGTGAGCGGTGAAGAAGAAGTAACCTCCCGCCGCCAGGAACATGTTAACGGTGTAGAGCGGTTGCCACGCTTCGGGTACACCACCCCACAGCTTCGGTCTCAGTGCCACCTCTGTCAGCAGACCGTGGGCGTAGCTTCCTAACACAGCGATGCCGCCTACCACGTTTACGATGAAGAAGATGATTCTGAGACGGTCTGTCATTATCACTTCAATCCACCGTTGCCCAACACTCAATCTCCACCTTGGCACCTAGAGCAAGTCCAGTTCCGGCGAAGGCGCTGCGGGCCGGTTTGTGATCCGGGAAGAATTTCACATAAGCTTTGCTCATATCACCCCATTCTGAAATATCGGTCAACATGCACAGACACTTCACAACCTTGTCCATTGAAGAGTTGTATCTTTCCAGTACATCACTGATATTTTTCATGGTCTGTCTTGTTTCAGGTCCTATGCCGCCGGGGATTAATTCGTTGCTGTTTGGTAGCGTTCCTATTTGGCCGGAAAGATAAAGCATATTCCCAACTCGAACAGCCTCGGAAAAGGGATAGTTCAAAGCGGCAAATTCTTCCGTTTGAAGATACTCTACATCAGGTTTGCCTGCCTCAACACTCACATCACATGTTGCCAGCATCAAACTAAGCATTGCAACAGCCACAGTTTTGAATTTCATAGATGACTCCTTTCTTGGCCTTCCCTAATCCTGCCAGACGAATTTAGATGAGCGCTTCCGAATCCACAATAATACACCTTTGATCTCTTGACATTGTGTCACTCCAACCGTTAATTCTCATGCAGTGAAAAAGCTCGTACCCATCTCCAAGTTAAAAGTAGACGCCGACATCCAGGGTTTTTACCTATGTAAAGAGAAGCACCTGAGGAAAACTCGGTCCAGGGAATTCTATCTTGACCTTACACTAACGGATGCAACTGGTGAGATTGGTGCCAAAGTTTGGGACCAGGTTCAGGAGTTTAATGAGAAATTTGAGCAGGGCGACGCCGTCGCTGTCCGAGGCAGGATAGACACCTTCCAGGACCGCAACCAGATCATTGTGGGGCGTATCAATAAGGCAACGGAGGCAAAATATGCCAGGTACGGCTTCAAACCGGAGGCCCTGGTACCCGTATCACCCCACGATCCGGTGCGGATGTGGACATCCCTGGGAGCCATCATCCAAAAAATGGAGAATCAGTTCCTTAAAAAACTGGTGTCCCAGCTTTACCGGAAACACAAGGACAGACTCATGTTCATGCCGGCGTCCATATCCATGCACTACACCTACCGTTCCGGCTACCTGGAACATGTGCTCTCCATGGCAAAGCTTGGTGTCACTCAGGCAAAGCATTACAGTGCTAATATTGATATGCTTCTTGCTGGAATCCTCCTTCACGGCATTGGTAAGGTTCGGGAGCTCACTGATGCATTCATGCCGGAATATTCTGATGAGGGTAATTTCATCGGTCATTCCGTTCTTGGTAGGGATATGATCAGGGAAGAGGCGGCGGAGATCAAAAACTTTCCTGATGATCTATTACTGGAACTGGAGCATCTCATTATGTGCCATGAGGGAGGCTTCGATTCTCGGTATAGAAACCGTGCCCGGACAAAAGAAGCGCTTTTGCTTCAAGCTCTGGACAACCTAGATACAAAGGTTAGCTTATTTAACAGAATTTTGGATGAAGACAGTGAAGACGGTGACTGGACCAGCAGAAGGAATTACTTCGGAGCAGCGCTCTACAAGGGTGACAGACCGTAAGCTGAGTAATCTCAGCCGCGGCGCCATGTTTGTGGCGCTGGCCGTCGGTTCAGGATTCGCCCTGCTCATGGTTCCCAACATTGAACTGATTACTGCTGTGGTATTTACTTCTGGAGTCTACGTCGGAACAGGATGGGGACTCACCGTGGGAATCGTTGCCGAATTTATTTTCAGTGCCGCCAATCCACTTGGGTCAGGAGTCGTTTTTCTTCCAATGTTGCTGGCACAGATGTGCGGCATGGGACTTGTGGGTGCCGTGGGTGGGAGATTCAGAGGCTTGGCCAGATCATCTGACTGGACGTGGCGCAGGAGAACGTTTTTCGGCGCTGCCGGTGTTGTATTGACTTTTATATTTGATGCTCTGACGACCCTCAGCTATCCTCTGGCCGCCGGCTATCCCGTCACACAGACAGCTGCCCTGTTTGTCACCGGTATCGGCTTTACTTTCCTCCATCAGGTAGCGAACGGTGTCATCTTCGCCACCGCCTTGCCGAAAGTTTTTTCCAGACTCAAGCCGTGAACAGACGGAATCAGTTGCTTCCGGCGCTCGTGTTGGCGGTTTCATTTCTGCGTGCGTACGGCTTTTCCGCTGGGGTTGTTCCCTTTGACTGGAGCGGTCAGTGGGGTCTTGTTCACAGGTACGGTTTTTCTGGGTGGGGTGTGGAAAGGGTGGTGTCGCCCCTTCATTTTGACGGCAACTTTGCCCACTGGCCAGCAAGGTACCGTTTCCCATTTCTTTCCAGTATTGATTCGGATGAGAATGAGCTTGGCCTGAATACCTCACTGTGGTATCGGACCGGGGACTACAGCCTGGATGAGTTGAGCTTAGACATACTCTCAAAATCGCCTGAACGGAGGTTTACACGCTTTCGTGCCCTGAAGAAAAATTTTGAGGATTACCACGGCCTGCTGGATCCGTTGGCTCGACCTGGTGGGACAGTCCAGCAAAACTACCGTTTCGATCATGTCACCGGGAACAGCAAAGGTGGCCGATGGCAGATAGCATCAGCATTTTATCTAACCACAGATGCCATTCCGTACGGCTCTTACGGCATTTGGGAGAAAGGGGCTGAGCGGAGCGAAAAAATCATCTCTAACGGCCTCAGTTACAGCGGCAATAGAGGTAATGTCAAATACAAGGTTGAGGGATCGTCATTTCTTCAGCGGTACAGAATCACACGGTTGCTGGAGGACGTCACCCAATGGTCGGCTGATCTCATGAGCAACCGTCTTCATGCCATTGGTGAAATGCCTGTGAGAAAAGGTTTTTCACTCTTTCTCTCCGGAACAGGGCGAGTGAGCGTCGTCAGTTCCGACACTCTTGGTAATCAGTCATTATCTTTTATAGGGGTCTCGGGGGGCGTACACATGCGGGCATCAGACCTGGAGAGCAGAGCAGGCATGGGCGTTTCCGCAGTTTTTCCAGGGGAAATGGCACCCAATTTTCAAGGCCACTTCCGACTGAAAAGGGGGAAGAGCGAACTCTTTCTGGATCTAAAGCACAATCTTCAACCGCTGCCGTTTCAGTTCACGGGACGTCCATTTCTGTTTGTACCTGATTCATTTACGCCTACCATGGTTCCCACTGTCCGTCCCGATTCCAGTGCCACCATGCCGACCCGAACGGTGATGCGGATCGGTGCCGAGATGAGGTGGGACAGAGCGTCCGGTGAAGTGACGCTGTTCGCTTCCCAGGCTACACCGCATCACTACTTTGAGAGTACTACGGAGATTGCAGGTATTAAGATGATCAGATTGAACAGAGATCAGATTTCGAAAGTTACTGGAGCCATGTGGGGTAGCCGTATCAACTACTTTCGTGATTGGGTTCTTTCACTGAGAGGTATTTCACTCCTTGGGAGCGAGTCCGGGTGGGGAAATCTCTTCGATCACCAGGGAGAAATGGCTTTACATTTCCGGGAACATCTTTTTCAGAAAAGGATGGATGCCCGAATCAATCTCTCTTTTAATTACTGGAGCGGCAGAACCAGTTTTATCTGGGACCCCATTCTTAATCTGGGCTATTCTAATGCTACCACCACACCTTCGCGCAATACGGCGGGCATTATCACCGCCGAGTTTAAGGCTGTTATCTCATCAGTGGAAATTTCTTATGTACTCACCAATGTGCAGTACATCATGGAGAGTGCATCAGGGGGCACTTCCGGCACCACTTTTTCGGCGTCGCCCCTTTTCCCTCCCGCTGGGCGACTGGCCTACTTCTCCGTCCGGTTGAATCTCAACGACTAAAGTTCCAGCCCAACAGCCATGAAAATGGTTCTGCCGGGCTCGGGGTAGTCATAGACGGACTGGAGATCTTTGGTATCCAGCATATTCCGGACGCCTCCTTCCAAATTGACGTTGAACTGACTTACCGAAAAGCTGTAGTTCAGAGCCCCGTCCATCCGCTCGTAGGGCCTTAGTAATTCCCCTTCACCGTAGCTGTAGCGGCGCTCACCCAGGCTCCGGACGTTGAGGTTGGCCGCCAATCCCCCTAGCTTCAGTTCCACTTCAGCCCAGAGTGATGTGGGAGGGACATAAAGAAGGGATTTTCCCTTGTCATTGCCTTCAGAGAGAATTTGGCTCTCCGTACTTTCAGTACCTAAGCGTATGACAACGGGGAGGGAGTTCGGGAGAAACTGAGCTGACATTCGCATAACGGATGATTCAGATTTCAGAATATTTTGTGGAGAATAGACCCATGCATCATCCGGCGCCCACTGGATGAGGTTGTCCGTAATGAAATAGGAAACGCCAGCAGAGAATTGCAATTGATTTTCAAGTATGGGTCTTAAGTCCACTTTCATGTTTGATGACATACCCCGCTCAGGTATCAGATCGGGATTCCCTTTGGAGTATCCCATAGCATCTTCCCAGAAGAGGTCGTTAAAGGTAGGGTTCCGGTAACTGGTTCCACCACTAACCGCCACCGACTGTACCATACTCTCCTCCGGAGACCACAATAACGCCAGGTTTCCAGTGGCAATCTTGTTGTCTGAATGGTCATCCCAGTCCAGCCGGACGCTGGGAGAGATCGTGAGTTGTGACCCCACACGAATCTGAGAAAGGAGGCCGGCAGCACCAGTGGCCATGACGTGCTTACCTGCATCGTTGCTCTTAACATCCACCTGGGCAACTTCCAGGCTCACCGTATTCGTAAAATTTTGGTCAGGCTGACTCCGATGGATGAGCCGAAGCCGGTTGTTGGCTGTCTTATGCTGCGAATCGACGGCCCAGTCCGGATTGGTGTAATGTTCATCGGACTGAAAAGAGCCGGCATAAACTTCACTGTATCCCCATCTGGAAACGGTCCGCCCGCTCACAAGTAGAAGCATATCTTCATTATTCTTGTAGGCGCTAGGGGAAGGGTACTGAACCGACCCGGGAATACCCCTTTCAGTCAGGGAAGCCAGGAGATAGCTGTTAACACTCCAGCCTCCCACGGCCGGCAGAGTCAGTTTTACAACCACCGCATCCTGGGCGAACTGGTTGTTCTCACGATAATTCCCTTCACTTTCGAAGCGGTTACCGTGCAGCGATGCGGACATCTCTCCCACCCGAAATGTCGATTCGCCGCTGGTTCCCTGTTCACCCAGTGATCCAACGCGGAATTTCAGAAAGTTTCTCCCCGCTGCCGGCAGGAGATTGAGTGTTCCGCCTACGGCGTGGGAGCCGTAAAGGGAGGAGGCTTGCCCAGGATAGAACTCAGCGTGGGAAAAGAACTCTGCCGGCAGGGTGCTGAAATCGACGATGCCATTCTGGGGTGAGTTCAGCGGGAAGCCGTCCAACATCACAAGTATATGCTCTGAATAACCTGTGGGGGAAGAGACAGTCTTCAGTCCCGCCGGGCCGCCGTAATCGCGGACCTGAATCCCTAGGCGGTCAAGCTTTTCCCCGATGCTGTTTCCGCTGGCGGGATATTTTTGCAATTCCACGGCACGGTGACTCACCGGTAGCTGAAGACTCTCCCGGTTGTAGAGGTTGCCATAAACAACAACAGGATCAAAACGGTATGTTTTTATCTCCATGGTGATCTCGCCGCCTAGCCTGTTCATCTCCTGAATGGATATCTCTACCGGCTGAAATGCGGAGTGACTAATAAGGAGTTTCCGACTCTCTTCACCGTCGGTTTGCAGAATGAAACGTCCCTCTCTGTCGGAGGTGGTACCTGCTTCACCATCTTTGAGATAGACGTTTGCATATGGTATGCCTCTCCCGTCCGGGCCTGTAACCCAGCCGATAAGAAGCGCTGTTGTCTGGCCAGTCAAAATTTGAGCTATAGCCAAACCTATGATAAGGGGGAAAATATATTTAAAATGAGGTGTCATCATTCTCTCCTTTCCCTCGAAAGTACTTTCTATCAATGGATAGATACTGAGAATTTCAACTGGGCAGATATCCTGACTTGCGCTTCACCGTCTGGCTCCACCTTCCCGTCCGTGATTAATTGGACAGTGGCTTCCACACGTGTGTGGATTGGAGTTTCCTCAGCGCTCACAGTAGCGGGGCTGCACCCGATTTGCACGGGTTTCCCTGCCGCAATCAACTTGTCAAACAGTGCCTGAATGTACTGTTTTTCTCGTCGGAGAGCAAAGGCTTTTGCCTTGATTCCGTCTGAGGCTTAGGATAAATTCCGCGAATAATTACAGTGATTGTTCGATCTGAAAAATATTGAAGACGTTTAAAAGACATGTGAACGGAATTCTCAACAGGCAAGTACTGGTCTTGAACCAGAACTATCACCCCCTTCTTGTCTGCACAGCCCGCCGGGCCATCTCCCTTGCTTATCTTGGCAAAGTAGAGATTGTTGAAAAGTACCGGGAGACCGTTCATTCACCTTCCGTTTCCTTGCCCCTGCCAAGTGTGGTGAAGCTCGATAGGTTCATTCATGTAAGGGAGAGCAGCATTGTCCTTTCTAGGCGGAACATTCTGAAAAGGGACAGACACCAATGCCAGTTCTGCGAAAGGCAGAGTGTCCCTATGACGCTGGATCATGTAATTCCCAAAGAACGAAATGGTCCGGACACTTGGGAGAACCTGGTCTGTTGTTGCCATACTTGTAACAGGGCAAAAGGGAACCGCACGCCTAATGAGGCGGGGATGAAACTCATGCGCCCACCGAAGAAACCCACAAGAATTCATTACATCAGACAGTTCGTGAAACGGGAACAGTCAGCCTGGCGGCCCTACCTCTATATGGAACCGATACGGACAAGGGCGCTTGCTTGAAGAAAAGGCGCATCCTGAGCGGGATTCAGCCGTCCGGCAACCTCCACATCGGAAACTACTTTGGAATGATGAAGCCGATGATCGATCTGCAGGTTGAGAACGAGCTGTTCTGTTTTCTCCCGAACTATCATGCTCTTACATCCCAGACAGACGGAGATGCGTTGAGGAAAAACACTATCGAAGCTGCTGCCGATTTTCTTTCTCTCGGCATGGACCCTGAAAGGTCTGTATTCTGGGTTCAATCTGATGTGCCAGAAGTGACAGAACTGACCTGGATTTTGAACAATGTTACCAGTGTTGGTATGCTGGAGCGAGCCACCTCCTACAAAGACAAAGTGAGTCAGGGTCTACCTGCCCACCACGGTCTATTCAGTTACCCTGTCCTTATGACGGCTGACATTTTGCTCTTTGGAACCGAGGTAGTCCCAGTGGGAAAAGATCAGAAGCAGCACCTTGAAATGGCCAGGGACATAGCCGTCAAATTCAATACCATTTACGGAGAAACTTTTGTTGTACCAGAAGCGCTTATCGCTGAGGAGACGGGCCTTATCCCGGGTATAGACGGGCAGAAAATGTCAAAATCTTACGACAATACGCTAGAAATTTTTTGTGAAAAGGACTTCCTCGCCAATAAGGTAATGGATATTGTTACAGACAACACACCTCCGGATGAACCGAAAGAGACAGAAAACAACGCACTGTTCATGATCTACTCTCTTTTTCTTGAAGAAAGTGGGAGAAAGGCTCTCAAGGTAAGATTTCAAACTCCTGGTCTGAAGTATGCCGAAGTGAAAAAGGAACTGGTGGATGTCATCTGGGATTTTTTTGAGCCTTACCGTGAAAAGCGTAACAGCCTGTACGCTGACGATGCTACCATTGTAAAGATTTTGAAAGAAGGAGCGGAAAAGGCGAGGGATGCGGCGGAGCCCTACCTGAAAATGGTCCGGGCAAGAACGGGCATCCTGTATTGGGATTCATGAGCTATCAGATTGAACTAGAAAATTTTGCTGGTCCCCTCGATTTACTCCTCTTTTTCATCAAACGGGACGAGATCGATATCATGGACATACCCATCGCCCACATCACCAAGGAGTATTTCGACTATATTGAAGCGCTTCAGACCCTTAATGTGACTGTTGCTGGTGATTTCATGGTGATGGCAGCGACGCTTATGCACATCAAGGCTAAAATGCTTTTGCCTTCCGTGAGCGAAGAGGACGATGAAGAATTCGAAGATCCTAGGACCACCCTGATACACCAACTCTTGGAATATCAGCGCTACAAGGAGGCCGCCAGCAATCTCAACGAAATGAATACACTCGAGAGCCAGAAATACGGTCATTCTATGGCTGTGGATTCGGCGACGATGGAAGAGGATCCGAGCTTCTACCTGGAGGATGTGACTCTCTTTGAGTTGGTAACAGTATTCAAGAAGGTCCTTGAGCAAGTGCCGCCTGCGGTTCAGTATGAGGTACACCGGGAAGAGGTACGTGTCAAGGAAAAAGTGGCCATGATCCTGAGCCGTTTCGTGGAAAAAAGTCAGATCATGTTTTCAGAACTTTTCCCGAAGTTTTCTTCTCGGCAGGATGTTATTGTCACATTTATTGCCGTTTTAGAACTGATTAGGGACGGCCTGATAAGGGTCCACCAAAAGAAACTTTTCGATGATATTTTGTTGGAGCGGTTTGAAGCGTAATGGCGAAGAAAAAGATTTCCAAAAAAGATCTTCGTGTGGTGGAGGCGCTGTTGTTTGCTTCAGAGAAAGTACTCACTCAAGCAAAACTGAATGTCTGTTTTGATGATGGCACAGCGCCGGCACTTCCTAGTGTGGTGGAGACCCTTCAGAAAGAGTATGAAAAAAGTGAGCGTGCTTTTTCCATTGAAAAAGTGGCAGGTGGCTTCCGACTCACCACTCTTACCGAGTACGCTCCGTGGGTTCGTAAGCTCTTTACAAGGGTAGGCAAAACACCCCTTTCACAGGCAGCCTTGGAAACCTTGGCCGTGGTGGCCTACAAGGGCCCTGCCAGTCGGGCGGTAGTGGAAAGTATTAGAGGAGTGAACAGTGCCGGTGTCATCAAAACGCTCTTGGAAAGGAAACTGATTAAGATCAGTGGAAGAGCGAAAGGACCGGGGCGTCCTTTACTTTATTCCGCCACAGAACAGTTTTTACTTTCTTTCGGCCTCAATTCAACTTCGGATCTGCCCAAATTGAAAGAAATCTCAGAGCTCATCGCTGAAGGAAACGACAGTACCGGTGCAGAAGAAGATTTCCAGCCGGCTTAGGATGAGGTTGATTAGGTATCTAGCCGGTGCCGGCGTCGAATCCCGCCGAAAATGTGAATTAATTATAAAAAGGGGCAAAGTCACTGTCAACGGGAAGAATGAGATGGATCCTTTCAGAATCATCTCACCGTCAGACAATGTTGAACTGGATCAAACCCTACTCAAAATGCCCACTGAGAAAACGATTGTTATCTTGCATAAACCTGCCGGTGTAGTCACCACCGCAAGTGATACTCACGGTCGAAAAACGGTCCTTGATCTGGTCTCCAATATGGATTCTCGGCTTTTTCCAGTGGGGCGCCTTGACAAAGAGACAACAGGAATTCTTCTTCTGACCGATGACGGAGATCTTGCATACCGTCTTACCCATCCCAAGTTTGGTGTGGAGAAAATTTATGAGGCCACTGCTGACCGTTTTTTGACTGATACTGAAATCAAATCGATTTTTTCCGGTATTGATATTGGTGAAGAGGAGATTGGGCAAGCGGAGGTAATTGATCAGACGGACACGGCAAATGGCGCCAAGATCACAATGAAACTTCACCACGGAAAGAAGCGGGAGATTAGAAGGATTTTCCGAGAGATGGGTCTGAAATTAATACACCTTCACAGAAGTGCCTTCGCTGGTCTGGAGCTGGGGAATCTCGCCTCTGGAGAACAGAGGAATTTATCTCACGAAGAGCGTAATGTGCTGGGAATATCAGTCGATTTGATAAAAAACGTTTTTTAAGGTTACTGTTTTGGTCATTTTCGGCTCATACCTAAATTACTGGGCTTTTTGAAAGTCAGTTGATTTCAATAACCACAGCAAATCATTGCAGTTAGGTGGCTGGTGATGATTGTCGCTATTGACGGCACAGCCGGTTCCGGCAAGAGCACTACTGCAAAGGGTGTTGCCGAGAAACTCGGTTTTCTCTATCTGGACACCGGTGCTATGTACCGGGCCGCCACCGCCGCTGTTCTCTCAGCTTCAATTGATAGTGATGACGAGTCGGCGGTGTCAGATTGTGTTGAAACCATCGAAATCGATTTCGATGAAAGCGGCCGTCTTATCTTCCTCAATGGTATGGACGTTTCCCAGACTATCAGAGGCCGGGAAGTGACTCAAAACGTCAGTGCTGTCAGCGCTTACCCTCGAGTGAGGAAACGAATGGTTGCCATGCAGCGGGAGATCGCCGGTTATCGCGATTTTGTCGTGGAAGGAAGAGACATCGGTACAGTGGTCTTCCCCAACGCCGATTTCAAGTTCTTCATAGTTGCGAGTATTGAAGAACGGGCGAAACGCCGACAGAAAGACCTGGCCGGGTTGGGTATTGAACAGACTGTAAATGATATCGTCAAAAATTTGAAACGGCGTGATGCTCTGGATTCTTCCAGAGAGGTATCTCCTCTTACAAAGTCTGAAGATGCTGTAGAGGTGGATACGACATCAATGACCATAGAACAACAGATCGATCTTATTGTTACACATGTTAGGGATCGATCGATAAAAAAGGAGACACAATCAACAAGTGAGTGATAGAATTATGACAGAAGAAGAAATAACAGAAGAGCCGGCAGAGACTGTAGCTGAGGAACCTGAATCCACGACCCCGGATGAGGATAATGGAGAAATGGATTTAGCTTCTGTTGAATATCAAGAGATTGTAAAGGACTATTTGGATCCGGGCCTCATGAACGGCATTCGCATTATCGAAGCTTCTGAGCTCTCCCATGAGAATGCCGAGGAGGTTTCTGTCCCAAGTGAGGAGATGGAGAAATATATCGAGACATTTTCTGACATAGCCCAGAATCAGATTATCAAAGGCCGGGTGATCGGGCAAAATGAAAAAGAGATCATCATGGATATCGGCTTCAAGTCAGAGGGTATTATTCCCAGGTCAGAATTCAGCGGTGCCGAACCTCCAAGCCTAGGTGATTCCATTGAGGTTTACCTTGAGAAAATTGAGGACAAAAATGGTCAGACCATCCTTTCCAAAGAAAAAGCTGTATGGATGAAAGGGTGGCTGAAACTAATGCAGATTCAAAAGGAGGACGGTACAGTCAACGGCACCATCACCCGTCGAATAAAAGGCGGTCTTGTGGTAGATGTGGATGGTATACAAGCGTTCCTCCCCGGCTCTCAGATAGACGTCAGACCCGTTCAGGATTTTGACAATTTCCTTGGTAAGGAGATGGAATTCAAGATCGTTAAGATTAATCAGCTCAGGAAGAACGTTGTTCTGTCCCGCAAAGCTTTGCTTTACAACACCCTGAGGGAGCAAAGAGAATCTCTGTTCGATGAGGTCGAACCTGGTCAGATTGTGGAAGGTGTTGTAAAGAATATTACAGATTTCGGCGTTTTCGTCGATCTAGGAGGTGTGGACGGCCTCTTACACATCACTGACTTGTCATGGGGCCGCGTTAATCATCCCTCTGAGATGACTGAAGTTGGAGAGACCATCAACGTCAAGATTATCGACATCGACAAGGACAAGCAACGCATTTCTCTCGGCCTGAAGCAATTGACGCCTCACCCGTGGGAAAATGTTGAAGAGAAGTTTCCCGTGGGGATGAAGATTTCCGGCAAGATTGTCAGCTTGACAAACTACGGCGCTTTTGTAGAGCTGGAGAACGGGGTAGAGGGTCTTGTGCATGTCTCAGAAATGTCTTGGACCCGCAGTGTTCACCGTCCTTCCGAGATTGTTCAGTTAGGGCAAGAAGTTGAGGCGCAGGTTCTCTCTATCGATACGGAAGAGAGAAAGATCGCCCTCGGCTTTAAGCAGCTTCAGCCTGATCCGTGGGAGGGTGTTGATGAGCGGTATACCGTTGGGCCTACGCTGAAAGGAACCATCCGCAATCTTACTCAGTTTGGTGCTTTTGTTGAACTGGAAGAGGGTGTAGACGGTTTGATCCATGTCTCAGACCTTTCATGGACCAAGGTAGTCCGTCACCCCAAAGAGATTTTGCGGAAGGGTGAAGAAGTGGAGGTGAAAGTTCTGGAAGTCTCCCGGGAAAATCATCGCATTGCATTGGGCCTGAAACAAACCATGGAAGATCCCTGGGATGATATAATCGCCCACTTTGAGGTAGGCAAAAATGTTGATGGAGCTGTCATTCGTACTCTTGACAAGGGAATCATTGTAGAGTTGGAGATGGATGTGGAAGGGATTGTCCCGGCTGATTCGCTACTCGAGGATGAAAAAGATCAAATTGTTAAATCTATCAAAGACGGACAGAAAATTCAGTGTGAGGTGGTGGAAGTAAAGCCTGAAGACAAAAAAGTAATTCTTACTTTTGTAGATGCTTTTTTCCAACCCGAAGTGCCTGCTGAAGAAGAGGCGTCTAAAACCGAAGAAGTCAAACCTGAGATTGAGGCATCTTCTGAGGGCCAGGAACCAGAAAATGAGCAAAATGATACTGAGGAAAAATCGGAATCTAACGAGGATACTGATTCGGAAGAGACTGAGTAGGGTATTAACAAGTTGTAATCTAGTGGTTCAGTGAATCCACAGACTTTTTCAAAAACAATCGAGGAAGGGCACCTATCAGTTTGGATCGGTGCTTTTTTTTTCGCCGTTGTTCTGTGGCTCTTTGTCATATCGGAACAAAGATATAACTATGTGGTTGAGATGCCAATCGAAGTTCGCAATATCAGGGAGGGCAAAACCCTCGGAGGGGAGGTGACACCGACCGCAGATGTTCGATTTAGCGCAACGGGCCGGGCTTTCCTGAAGACATTGCTCTTGAAATCATTGTCTGATTTCAAGCTGGTTCTGGACTTGGAACGTGTCAGCACAGAGTACGACTTTTATCTCAATGACTATTTCGATAAATACAGTCAGAAAGTGGTCGTTCCCCCAAGTTTTGAACTGGAGTTCGTTGAGGTGGTGCGCCCAGATTCGATTCACATTTCTCTTGACGATTATATGGTCAAACCTGTGACAGTAGTTTCCAGAGTGACCGTGGAGCCGGCGGCAGGATATATTATGGTGGGGAACAGTAACATTTCTCCCGGAAATATCGAACTCAAAGGGCCGCGGGAGATCATCATAAGTGTTGAGACCGTTGAAACAATTGAGCGAACTTTCCGTGCCGTTCAGGCATCAGTTCGCTCCAGTATACCGCTTCAGTTGGATTTTCCCCGTGTGGTGGAGGCATCTGACACGTTCGCAGTTTTCAGAGCTAATGTACAGAGCATTGGTGAAAGGATAATGTCTGAGGTGCCTGTGAATATCCTCAATATTCCTGAAAATATACGTGCTTTCCCAAATCCCTCAACCGTGTCACTTACTGTTACGGGAGGTGTCCAGTTTATCGCATCTCTGGAGCCTACCGATATCTATGTTTCCCTGGATTACAACGAATTCCAGGAAGGGGAGTTGTCTCAGGAACCGAGGGTTCAAGTCCCCGCTGATGTTCTGGACTGGCGGGATCTGTCTCCCAAAGCTATTGAACTGACCATACAACGCTTGCCGAAATGATCGTTCTCGGCATTGAGACGTCTTGTGACGAGACGGCCGCTGCTGTTTGCAAAGACGGTGAAGTCCTCTCTTCCGTGGTAGCCTCTCAGGAAGACCACGCCAAGTATGGTGGTGTTGTGCCGGAGGTTGCATCGCGAATGCACGAAAAATTGCTAATGGATACAGTGGAAACAGCACTTTCCAGAGCATCCATTGCAAAATTTGACCTCCAAGGAGTCGCAGTTACAAGAGGACCCGGTTTGATGGGCGCTTTGTTGACAGGCGTTAGTTTTTCCCGGGGGCTGGCAATGGGATTGAAAATTCCTCTTCTCGGTCTCAACCACATGGAAGCGCACATATTCGCGAACTTTATCGCTTATCCTGAGTTAGAATTTCCGTTCATCTGTCTTCTGGTCTCCGGCGGTCATACTCAAATCTGGAAAGTTGACGGTCTCGATGATTACAGCCTCATGGGTGAAACACGGGACGATGCTGCAGGTGAGGCATTTGACAAGGGAGCAAGGATTCTTGGTCTCGGTTATCCCGGCGGGATCGAAATTGAGAAAGCAGCTGAGGGAGGTGATTCCGCCGCTGTGAGTTTCCCGCGAGCCTTTTCAAAGACGGATTTAATTGAATTCAGTTTCAGTGGTTTGAAGACATCACTTCTAAGATACGTGGAAAATCTTGGCGGCAAAGTGCCGGAAGATCAAATGCCTGATGTAGCAGCCAGTTATCAAAGGGCCATTGTTGATAGTCTCCTGTCAAAACTTCAGCTTGCCATCGACAAGACGGGAACAGGTACAGCACTCATAGGCGGCGGGGTGGCTGCGAACATGGAGCTGAGAGAAAAGGCCGGTAAACTGTTTCCCGATTGCAATATTCTTTACCCAGACATTGATCTCTGCACAGACAATGCAGCGATGATCGCTTTTCTCGGTGAAATCTATCTGCGTGATGGGAAATCTTCTGAGCATAGCCTTTGTGTCGTTCCAAATCTGAAACTTTCTGATTAGAGTCTTCCATAAATGTCACCCGTTGTTCCATCCTGGCTGCTTCTGATCCTGGTAATTGTTGCGTTTTTGTTTGTCAGGTTGAGTTACAGACAGCAAACAGGCAATAGCGACAGAATTCACAGGCTGCTCACCTTCTTTCGGTTATCCGTTTTTCTTTTGATTGTGTTTTTGGCGGCAAACATTCAGTGGGTCCGGACCGGTTCGCTTAATAAGAAACCGCTTATCAAGATTTTTTTTGACAACTCAGTTTCCGCTGGCTATCATCAATCTGTTTCCAAACAATCTTTGCTCAATGGTTACGAAGAGATTCTTAATGTTGTGGATGAGTTGGCTTACAATGAACCCACTGATTTTAGCATTGAGGCTTTCACATTTGGTGAAACTGTATCACCTCTCTCCGGAAGTCCGCTGGGGATGGGGATAAATGAATCATCCACAGACCTTTCGGCCGTTCTCACTTCGTCTTCAGAACTGGCCGGAGACGAAGAACTGAACGGTGTCATTATTGTAAGCGACGGTCAGACCACCGTGGGTGCTGATCCCGTCAGCAGTGCCGGCGATGTGAAGGTTCCGATTTACACTATAGGAATCGGTGAACCGCTCAGGATGGTGGATATCCGGATCAACAGTGTGGAAGTCCCCACCGTGTCGATTCGTGGCGAGATGGTGTCTGCCAAAGTGACCATTGAATCATTTGGGAAAATAGATCAGCGGGTGCACGTTTCACTGGAGAAAGGAGGTGCTCTCCTCGGTACCCAAATTATTGCGCCGAGTGGTGAGGGGAGCAGTCAGATTGTACGGTTTCAGTTTGAAGCGGACCAGATCGGAAATGAAGAATACGTGGTACAAGCTTCCTCAGTTAAAGATGAGATCAATATTGACAATAACCGTTATCCATTTTCACTCAGCGTCTTGAAAGACCGTTTCAGAGTGGCACTCATTACAGGTGCTCCCTCATTCAATACTCGTTTTCTCAAGCTCGTCCTGGAGAGCGAGCCAAAACTGTCTGTGGAACACTTCGTTCAGCAATTGAGTGGGTGGGTACCGACAATTGCCAATTTCTGGCGACAATCCTACGATCTGATTATACTTGACAATTTTCCTACTTCAACCACACCTAACAGGTGGTCCGAGGATTTGGCCCGGAAACTAGACCAAGGCAAGACCGCTGTAGCCTTGATTGCTGGGGAAGCTCTTTCTGAGGATAAGTTGTTAGCCTATCTGTCAATCCTCGGCCTACAGCCTCTTGGTGGAAAGACCCGGACGGGGGGTCAGTTCCCAGTGGAGGCCATTTCCGAAAGTTCCGATCCCATGAAGTTTTTTGAGTTGGATTGGTCACAATTTCCGCCACTTTCACCAAAAATCTTAGTGGAGCCGGGAGAAGAGAGGATGGTCACTACGGCACAACTGTCAGCTCTGTCACCAATTCCTCTAATCATTGCAGGGAAAATGCCTGATTTTTACCAAAAAATCCAGACTGTGAGGCGTTATGTTTTTACGTCAGCTGATCTTTGGCACCTCTATTTCCGGGGAAAGGGCACCGAAGTCAATGCCGCAGTGAAAGAGTATTGGGTAAACCTGTGGAGATGGCTTGTGGCAATGAGTGGCGAAGAGGACCGATATTTCCGAATGACAAAATCGACCTTTCAGAGAGGGGAGGAAGCATCTATCGAAGGGGCATTTTCCAGTATGAACACCAAACAGTTACAGGGAGGCATATGGTGGCGGATTTCGCGTACCGACATGGAGGAGACTCTTGTTCCGCTAACTAAAGAAAATGAGAGTGACATGTGGAAAGGTTCCTTTATTGCCGCTGAACCCGGTAGATATAAATATTGGACTCTTATAGCTGATGAACAGTTCTCAGAAGAGGAACCTCACGGTGTATTCTTCGTTGAACAGGCACTGTTAGAGCTCAAAAATGTTTATTTGGACAAAGAATCCCTGGAGAGTATATCAGAATTGACAGGCGGTAATTACCTGCCCTGGTCCGAGAGGTTAAACCTAGTTGATCATTTGACAATCAAACCTCGAAAGGAAGTTTTTTCTCAGACCGTTGACCTTTCTCACTGGTCCCCATTCCTCATCTTACTTCTAGTTTTTCTCGCAGCAGAATGGGCATTGAGGCGCGCCAAAGGTCTTCAGTAGGGTTTTTCACTAACTGTTTGTCATTCCACAGTTGATGTCATATTTTCCCGCCATTATTAGCGGATACCTGCAATGAAAAAGATTACAGTGATTGGCACGGGCTACGTTGGGCTGGTAAGCGGATCAGGATTGGCAGACTTCGGTAATTATGTTACCTGTGTCGATGTGAACGATGAGCGAATTAACTTACTCTCTTCCGGGCACATTCCATTCTTTGAGCCCGGGCTCAAAGAAATTGTAGGGAGAAATATGGCTGCGGACCGTCTCTGTTTCAGTACAGATGTGAGCGGGGCCATTTCACAGGCCGATGTCATATTCATTGCTGTCTGGACCCCTATGGATGGTGACGGCAGTGCGGATCTTTCCGCGGTAAAGGATGTTTCCAAAACAATTGGTGAGAACATCAATTCCTATACCCTCATTGCTACCAAGAGCACAGTTCCTATCGGGACAAGAGAGATAATTAATTCGATCATTTCTGAACATGCGCCGCAAAACTCCACATTTGACGTTGTGTCGAATCCAGAATTTCTCAGAGAGGGTTCCGCCGTACGCGATTTTCTTCTCCCTAACCGTGTTATCATCGGTACAGATTCAGAACAGGCTGTCGAACTCATGCGTGAGATATATCGACCGCTATTCTTAAATGAAACGCCATTTGTTTTTACAGATATTCCAACAGCTGAGACAATAAAATATGCATCAAATGCTTTTTTGGCTGTGAAGGTTTCCTACATCAATGAATTGGCTAATCTTTGTGATGCTACCGGTGCTGATATTCATGTAGTGGCGAGAGCCATGGGTCTGGATGGACGAATCAGCCCCAAGTTTCTCCATCCCGGTCCTGGTTTTGGTGGTTCCTGTTTCCCGAAAGATACGAGGGCGCTCATTCATTCAGCTGAGATAAAAGGTGTGGAACTTAAAGTTGTGAAGGCAGCCGCCGATGCCAATGAAGCCCAGATTGATGTTATTATCAAGAAGTTGGAGCGGCTGGCCGGTGGCTCATTGAAAGGTAAAAGAGTGGCTGTTATGGGGCTCGCGTTTAAGGCGAATACGGACGATATCCGGGAATCGCGGGCTGTTGCGATGGTAGACTATCTTCTATCCAGGGAAGCTGAAGTGGCTGTGTATGATCCGGCCGCCATGAGTAACATGAAACTGTTGTATCCGGACTTGGATTATGCCGATTCTGTTGAATCGGCTGTAAAGGGAGCTTCAGCAGCTTTGGTGATGACGGACTGGAACGAATTCAGGGGCCTGGATTTGGCACATATTGGTGAATTGATGAAGAAAAAAGTGATTGTTGATGCAAAGAATTTGCTGAGCCGTGAACAGCTTGCGGAGAATGGATTTGCATTTGAAGGGGTGGGGCGTCCCTACAACGGATGAAGATTGAAGGTGTAGTTGTTAAGGAGTTGGCGGTCCATCAGGACATTCCTGATACGGACGAGAACGTCGCTAAGCCAGGTTTTCTCATGGAAGTGCTGAGAGATGACGACGACCTTCTTCGCAAGTTTGGTCAGTGCACTTTTACAGTGGCTTACAAGGATACCATCAAAGCTTTTCACTGGCACAAAAAGCAGGACGACTTGTGGTTTGTGGCGTCCGGGAAAGCGCACATTGTTCTTCACGATTTAAGGCAAGAGTCCCCAACATGCGGCACCACTGAAACAGTTACGGCGGGAGAAGGTGACTATAAGTTGATCGTAATCCCCGTTGGTGTCGCCCACGGATACAAAGTGGTGAGTGAAGAGCCGGTGCTCCTTTTTTACCACACTACCGAAAGTTACGATCCGGGTAACCCCGATGAGGAGAGGATGCCGTACAACGATCCAGTCATTGGTTTTGACTGGGAGTCAATTGCATGAAAATATACCTGGTTACCGGCGGCTCAGGCTTTATCGGGAGCAATTTCGTCCGCTATATGCTTCAGAATGATCCCGATTGCCACGTCTTAAACCTGGACAAGCTCACCTACGCCGGGAATCCGGCGAATCTGAGCGATATTGAACTGGATGACAGGTACACTTTTATTCATGGTGATATCTGTGATAGAAATGTAGTTTGGGATATCTTTCGGAAACATTCGCCTCAGGTGCTCATCAACTTTGCTGCGGAGACCCACGTAGACCGTTCCATCGGTTCCCCGGATGATTTTATCAAAACAGATGTATTTGGTGTCTTTACCTTGCTTGAAGCTTCGAAGGAATTCGGTGTTGATCTCTTTCTTCAGATCAGCACCGATGAGGTTTACGGAAGCATTGCAGAGGGGAGTTTCAGCGAGGGTGATCCCTTGCTGCCCAGCAGTCCCTATTCGGCTAGCAAGGCAGGAGGAGACCGGCTTGCCTATTCGTATTACGTCACCTACAATCTTCCTGTTATTATCACTCGCGCCAGCAACAATTATGGTCCGTTCCAGTACCCTGAGAAACTTATCTCACTCTTTGTTACCAACGCTCTCGAGGATAGACATTTGCCTGTCTACGGTGATGGGAAAAACGTTCGTGACTGGCTCTATGTGTCAGATCACTGTTCTGCCATTCATTTTATCATTGAAAACGGCGAATTGGGAGAAGTCTACAATGTAGGTGGGGGCAACGAACTTCAGAATATCCATATCACTCATCAGATACTGGAACTGCTGGGTAAATCCACCGATCTTATCAAATTTGTGGAAGATCGGAAAGGACACGATTTGCGATACTCTCTAGACTGTTCAAAACTTAATCAGCTTGGTTGGATGCCGAAGCACAGCTTTGATGAGGCGTTGGCTGAAACCATCCAGTGGTACCAGTCCAATGAGGCGTGGTGGGTACCCATCAAATCCGGAGAGTTCAGAGAATATTACAAAACTCACTACAACGTGGCCTATGAAAGTGAATAAGTACTCTTTAACACTTCTGGTACAGATCGGTTGTCTGTTTGGGCAGGCCAATCAACAGATGCTTCTACCACCCACGGGCACGGAACCGCAGACGCCCATTCTCTACCGAGAATACGATACAGTTCCCATTGCTCTGGAGCAACCCATTGATCCAGAAAACTATTTTTTGGGTCCCGGTGACCGTCTAAGAATCAATATCAGTGGCGGTGTGTTCGAAGAGCCCATCACGGGCGAATGGGCCCTAGAAAACATCGACAATTACATTTTAGTGGACCCCACCGGGAATCTCATCATTCCACGTTTTGGCTCACTCAATGTTCTGGGGATGACCCTGGCGGATTTGCAAGATGAAGTTTCGCGACGGGCAAAAGACCAAATTTATGAAGAAGCTCTGGTGGCTGTGAATCTCATCCGCGTGCGGACATTCCGGATTCTCGCTTACGGTGCTGTCAACCAGCCCGGGTTTATCACTGTAACGCCTGTCACCAGACTGTTCGACTGCCTGCGCTACGCTAAAGGTGTCCACAAGTACGCCCACAGTGATCTTGTTTATCTGATTCGAGATGGAGAACGTACTTCCATCGATCTGAAAACTTTTTTGATGGAGGGTAATCTTCAAAGTAATCCGGTGGTTAGAGAAGGAGACCGGATTTATGTTCCCTTCAATGACGAAATGGCGACCCAGGCCAGAGTCTTCACAGAATACAACAATAATGAGGTCATTGTTACCGGGTTTGTCCGGTCACCACGGCGGTTGACGCATATTCCTGGTTATAGCGCTCGGGATTACATCGCTATGGCTGGAGGTATCCTTGATATCGGTAATGAGTCCGGATGCAGGATCATTCGGGCCGATGGCTCACAACTGCGACGTGCTCTTGATGAAATTGTGAAGCCCGGCGATATAATAGATGTACCAGAAGCTGCTAAGAGTAAACTTTTTAAAAATATGGGTGCCATTCAGTCACTCACCAGTTTGGCCAGTCTTATCCTTGCCTGGATGGCTATTGATCGAACCACCCCGGATTGATGCTTAATCTCACAAAACACGAACGAAAGGTATACGATTTGATCCAACAGTATCCTGAGATACTAACCGATCGCGATGTACGCGGCAATATTGCGGTGCAAAACGGCATGACGGAAAAGACACTACGCAATCGAATTGGTGAACTGCGCCGTTTCGGGCTTGTGACCAAGGATGGACCTTCCAACGGATCAGCTACTCAGACTGATGAATATGAGAACATTTTGCTTCTTTGGAAAAGAAGGAAATTCATTACAAAAAATGTTATCTGGGTTGGTTTGGCTTCAGTAATTATTTCGCTTTTCCTTCCCAAATGGTATGCCTCTCAGGCAGTGATTCTTTCATCGGGCGCGGGCAGATTTAGCCTCATTTCGGCATTTGCGGACCTTCCTCTCAATGAATTCGGTTTTTCGCCTGTAAATGAGGATATCACCAGTTTTATCTCCATCCTTGATAGCCGCAGTATGAAAGAGCAGATGGTAGAGAAATTCAATCTTATTGAACGATACGGTTCCAGAGACGTAGAGTACGCAATGAAAGAACTGGAAGGGAACACTGAACTTCGTGTCACAGATGAAGGTGCCCTTGCTATCACACTTATGGATAGGGAACCTGAAGTTTCTCAGCAAATGGTTCAGGCGATGCTGAGCCAACTGGATCTCATCAATCGGCGGTTGAGCCGGGAACAGGGTAAATACAACCGCCAATTCATCGAGGAGCGCCTCAAGCAAACTAAGATAGATATAATGAAGGCTGAGGAAGAGTTAAAACTATTCCAGCAGCAAACTGGTGTTGTTGATATTCTCGCTCAGGTCACTGCTCAACTAGAGGCCTATGGTCAACTATACTCGCAGAAAGTAGCTGCTCATGGCGGTGTTTATTCTCAAGAACTGCAGGCTTACACTGAACTTTACGCTCAAAGAGCTGGAACAGAAATCCAACTCAATGTGGCTAAATCTACGCTCTCACAGAATAATCCAACCATCAGACAGCTTACAATTCTTTTAAAAGAACAAAATCGTCAATTGGAAACATTGGCTGAACAGCTTGATTCTGAACTTGGAGTAATGCTTCAGGATGTTGACGAGAGACTAGGTAGCGTGGGATTTAATGATGGCTCAGCTCCCATCTGGATTACTTTATCAGACTTTCCAGCTTTAGCCATGCAGAGTGCCAGATTTATACGGGAAGTGGAGGTTCAGAGTAAATTGCTAGAGATTCTGGTTCCCCAATATGAGCAGGCGAGGATGGAGGAGAGCAAAAACATTCCTACTCTCCAAGTCATTGATGAACCAAAGGTTCCCTTGAATAAAGAAAAGCCTAAAAGAATATTCATTGTTCTTGGAGCAGTTTTTATGGCTGCCATATTCTCTTCCGGATATGTTCTTGTTGAATATCACACCCGTGATCTGAGAAAAAGGCTTGGTTCCGTTTAGAACCGCTCCTTTCACATTGGGTCTTCTTGGGCTCATCTTAATTCAGATTATCACATTTTATCTGGGCATCGCATTCCACCCAGCGATGTTTTTTCTGATTCCCATTCTTGTTCTGGCAACTGTTTGGTTGATTCAGCGCCCTGAATTCACTCTCCTTATGATTGGTTTTACAAGCATTATTAAAGGGTTCATGCAGGAGCAATTTCCCATTTTTGAGACTCTGGATCTTACTCTCTTGTTGATAATTATTCTTTGGACCGGTCTTGCCAAAATTGCATTCACAGGCAAATGGGGATTACCTGAGTGGACCAGAGATATTCTCATTCTGTTTGCTCTCTTTTGTGGTATGGTGTTTTTTTCCGGATTCTATACACCATCACCTGTTTCCGGGTGGCTAAAAATCGGACGGTTTCTGATTTTCGCATCATCCATGTTTGTAGCACCATTCGTCTTCCTAAGGAATATATCAGATTCTATCAGGATGCTTAACTATTTCAAATTTCTTTCAGCTACGATTCTCGTTGCCATGCTCATTAACCTCTTGCTCATTGCAACATCTGGCGGTTTGTTCACCTATCTTGTGCGGGCATCACTGCTGGGAGCTAATCCCATTGCTGTAAGTCGCAGCCTGGCTGTCATCGCCGCCATGGTGACGGTGATTGGTATCCGCCGGGAAGGTTGGAAACGACTGACCGCCCTAGTTTTTTTGGCCTTGATTTTATTGGCCATTGTTTCCACTGGGTCCCGTGGACCGTTGGCCAGCTTTTTTGCCGGGATCATTCTATTTATGCTCATGTTCGAATCGTCTGTTTACAGGTCACGCTTGGTTCTTGTAGGTGGCATTTCAATTATGATTGTGTTTGGACTGCTGTTTGTCTTGCCCGAAAGTTTGACAACGCGGTTTATGCAGATCACTCAGGGAGATGTTATTGTTACAGCAGGAGGTGTGGAGCGGGTTAGCACCATCGCCACACGACTGAATTTCTGGAGTATATCACTAAAGGAATGGCTCAGCAGTCCATCCAACTTTCTTTTTGGCATGGGTGCCGGTGGATTTAGCTCTTTTTTTGTTTGGCGTGACTTTAGGTGGTACCCTCACAATATTTTCTTTGAAGTTCTGATCGAACAGGGTTTTGTGGGGTTCATTCTGCTGGTCATGATGATTGCTGTTGCTGTGCATTATCTTCTGAAGGTGCGAAAAGCAGGCATGCTGTCGGAGCACTCCTCTGTCTGGGTGGCTGCCACGCTGGTCATCTTTTTTTCAGCTCAGTTCTCCGGCGATATCAATGATAATCGTATCTTGCTCATGTTCCTTGCTATTGCCCTCTCCTCAATACATCTCGACCGAAGATTCCATGAGTCCGTCTCTGCTTGAAAAAAGGCTGAGCCTCAAGGCTGATTTTCTTGTTACCGGATTGAACGGGATCGGTACCGTTGTAGGCATATTTATCGTTAGCGGATATCTTGCCCGTACGTTGGGTCTGGATGCACTGGGTGAATACCTTCTTGTGAGGAGAATCGTTACGGCTTTGCTGGGCGTTCTTCTTCTTGGTATGAATGTGGCTCTTCCAACCTTTCTGGCGAGAAATGAGGGTAGGGGTTATGGTGATGCAGCGTTTTCTGTCTTTCTGCTGGGGACCCTACCGCTCATTGTTTTATTGACTTTAGTGATTACCGAAGGTTTCATTGTATGTGACCGGGCGGTTCCTTACATGGTCTATGGTGTAGGTTTCTGTGCACTCACCCTTGCCTATGCTCTCTACAGGGGCCACTTGAACATGATTGGCGCGAACCTGCTCCAGTTCACGGCCGGGACGGTGGTCTCGCTGGTGGCGGTTGTGGCAGCGCAATCAATTGGCCAACTTTTTATCATGATCGGTTTCCCCATGATCATCCTTTCATTTAGTGCTTTTTTAGTCAGGAATGGGGGAGTAAATCCAAAAAAGATCACGAAAGACAACTCCGGTGAAATGCTCATTTTTGGAGTGGTTCGTATTCCCGGTTTCATTTTCCAATTCTTTCTTCTGGCAGGTGTTCCCCTTCTGTCACTTTCTTACCTTAGTTTAACTGATCAGGCATTCCTCAACGCCGGTATAAGTCTGGTGCGTGTTTTCCTCGTTTTGGTGGGTCCTCTGGGCATCATTCTGCTGCCTAGAATTTCTCATGCTGTTAGTGGGGGTATTGATGACCGCCTCAGGTCTAATCTTTCTCTCCTTGTTCGGGCCACCTTCTATTACGGAATGCTTACAGGCTTTGTATTAAGTCAATTAAGTAGTGAAATTCTTATCATCTGGCTTGGAGAGGTGACTGATCGAGCCGCCGGTGCTGCCACCGTTTTACTAATCTCTGTTCCGTTTTTCGTTCTTTCTGCCGTTCTCAGGAGCCCTATTGATGCAGGTGCTCAGCGTGGCTATAATTCTCTCATCTATGGTGCCGGTGCGATTGCCATGGCAGGATCATTTTATCTTTCTATAGTTACGAACAACGATCCATTCATATCGGCGGCCGTAGCGTTTCTGATAGGACAGACCGTCAGTGGCATGGGGAGCTTTATCGTAGCCCGGAAACTATTTAACTTGAAGGTGTTCGAGCTGCAATTTGTTGCTTCCGCAGTTGTCACTCTGTCTGTCACTGCCGGCGTGCTCATGGTTCTGGCGAGAATGACAAGCGGCACCATTACGGTGGCGACATCGCTTTTTTCCCTCGGCGTTGTCACCTTTTTGCACTTCTTTTTTTCCAGGGAAGCGTGGGTCAAAACGCTCCGGAACGCCGTGGGTGTTAAGTGAACCAACTTCATAACGATGATGTGAATTCCGGTGAACCAGCGGATAAACCGAAGATTCTCCTCGCTTCGTCACTCCACCGGTGGAATGATGTTCGGATTTTTCATAAAGAGGCCTGCTCTCTTGCTGTCAAGTATGATGTGACTGTCATGGGTGTGGCCTCAGAGAGCATCTCTAATGCCGGTGAAATCAGAATCTTGACACTTCCACGTCCAACATCATTGTTGCGACGTTTTTTCAATGGGTGTAAAATCCTCGGAGAAGGCCTAAGTGGCGGGTACTCCATCTTTCATTTCCACGATCCAGAACTGCTGTGGGTAGGCTTCGTGGTGAAACTGTTTAGAATCAAAATCATCTATGATGTTCATGAAAACACCCGGGCTGCAGCACAAATCCGGGAGTGGATACCACAGCTGTTAAGGAGAGTCTTGGGCGGTCTGGTCCACGCATTTGAGCTTTTTGGACATTGGGTATTCAACGGCGTAATCTTGGCGGAAGATTCTTACTTCCACAATTTCCCGATAAATGATAAAACCGTTGCTGTCCGGAACTATGTACGGGTTGATAACTCACCGTTGCATCTCCGGAATCAGAGTAAGAGGATATTATATGCCGGTTCGGTAACGGTGGCCCGCGGCATCGGCGATCTGCTGGATGCTGTGGCCATACTCCAGAGGGAAGACCCTGAAATAGGGGCAACCATCATCGGTAGTGGTCCGGCCGATGACAAAACAGGGTTGGAAAAGTTGACGAGTCAACTGTCGGATCCCACATCGGTAGAGTTTGTTGGCTATGTTGATTTTGGAAAGCTGAAAAAATTTGCCCTGGATTGCCACCTTGCGGTAGTGCCGCTTCGTCGTACGAAAAATTATGAGCGTTCCATACCAACAAAAATCCTAGATTACATGAATTGGGGCCTTCCTTATGTTTACAGTCGTCTGCAGCTTACAGAGGAACTTTTTGGCGGAGAGTCAGGCGGTATCGGTTTCGAACCCGGGGATGTGGACGGTTTGACAAAATGTCTCAGACTTTTGCTTAACGATGACTCTCTTTGTCATCAACTCAGAGAGGAGGGAAGAGCCAAAGTTCGCCAGTTCGACTGGAAAAGCGAGGAGAAGACACTCCTTAGACTATATGACCGTGTTTTGGGAACAAGTGAGGGTGTAATTCATTCTGTTGTGCCTGAAGTTTGAAAAGGTAAATTTGGGCCGGTCTCCATATTTAGTCCAAAAGATGAACATTATCCCGCCGGAATAGCCTTTTCCCTATACATGTATTATGAGTGAAACAACCGTATCTTTCGTCATCCCCATGCGTAATGAAGAGAAATATATAGGCAAATGCCTCGACTCTCTCTTGGCGCAGGAGTGGGACGGCGGCCACCTTGAGGTGGTTGTGGTTAACGGAGAATCTGAGGACGGTTCAAAACAGATTGTTGAGAGCATGATGCCCACATTTCCCCGACTTAAATTGCTGGATAATCCCCGCCGCATTACGCCGGTCTCTCTCAACATGGGTGTAAAAGCTGCCACCGGCGATGTAATCATTATTCTTGGTGCCCACAGCTATGTGGACAAAGATTTTGTCTCGAAAAATCTTCATTTTCTTGACACCATGGCCGTTGACTGTGTGGGTGGATCCATCGCCCCTGTGGGAGATACCTATCAGGGTGAAGCCATTGCTCTCGCCATGAGTTCGCCCATAGGCGTGGGGAACGCCTTTTATCGCTACTCGAAAGTCCAGCGCCTGGTGGATACAGTTCAGTATGGTGCTTACAGAAGGGAAATATTTTACAGAATAGGCTACTTTGATGAAGAGTTGGTGAGGAACCAGGATTTTGAGCTTAACCACCGGATTGTGAGGACGGGCGGAAGAATTCTATTGGCTCCTCAGGTCCACGGCTATTACGTGGTTAGAAGTTCAATACCCAAGTTGTTCAAGCAGTACTTCGATTACGGATTTTGGAAAACAAAGGTCATTTCTAAAGAGGTAAGCGCATTCCGGTTGCGATACCAGATCCCTCCCATCTTCATTGTAACGCTTGCTGTAACAGGACTCTTGGGTTTCTTCATCCCCATGATGTGGTCGCTCTTTCAGGGAATAGTGATCCTTTACGCCGGTTTGGTCCTTTTTACCAGCCTCAGGATCAGTCTAAACAGCGGCCTAAAATATCTGCCTGTTTTACCTTTTGCTTTTATCACATTGCATTTTGGTTTTGGTCTGGGACTAATCACATCCTGGATTCAGAGGTTGATAAAAAAGGGTAACGGTTATAACTAATGAAGCTGCAATTCATGCTGCAAATTATTAACTCAAATCAGCAAAAAAGGGTGATGTAACTTTTAGCATCTGACCAGAGGATTTTTTGACACATATGACCAAATATCCTGGTGTTCAGCTGGGTGAAAATGTTACAGTCGAAGATTACGTCATCATTGGTAAACCATCGGCAGGAAAGAAGCCGGGTGATCGGGAAACGGTTATTGGCGACAGGACACTGATTCGATCTCATACAGTTATCTACATGGGCAATGTTGTGGGAACCAACTGCCAGACAGGCCACCACGTTCTTATCCGGGAAGATAACATCATAGGTGATTCAGTCAGTATTGGTAGCCACTCTATTGTTGAACATCACGTTACCATTGAAGACGATGTTCGCATTCATTCTCAGGCTTTCATCCCGGAATTTTCAATATTGAAAAAAGGGTGCTGGATCGGTCCCAATGCTGTGCTCACCAATGCGCGGTACCCACAGTCACCCCGGGCTAAAGAGAATTTGGAAGGGCCTACTATCGGTGAAGGCGCCAAAATTGGTGCCAATGCCACCATCCTTCCGGGGGTAAGAATTGGTGAAAATGCTCTGGTAGGTGCAGGTGCTGTGGTAACAAAAGATGTGGCTCCTGGTACGGTGGTTGCGGGTAATCCTGCTGTTGTAATTAATGAAATTTCGGAGTTGAACACCTGATGGATATCCCTCTCGCAGATTTAAAGGTCCAATACACCACAATTAAACGGGAAGTTGATGATGCCATCCAGAGCGTTATTGAAGAGACTGCTTTTGTTAAGGGTCATTATGTCAAAACGTTTGAGGATTCATTTGCGAAAAAGAACGGGGTAAACCACTGTATTGGTGTTGCCAATGGAACCGACGCCATTTATATCTCCCTGAGGGCGCTGGAGATTGGTCAGGGTGATGAAGTGATTACCACAGCTTTCAGCTGGATATCTACCGCCGAGACCATTCAGCAAACAGGGGCCACCCCGGTATTTGTGGACATACATCCTGACACCTACAACATCGATGTTTCGAAAATCGAAGAAAGAATTACTTCAAAGACAAAGGCTATTCTACCTGTACATCTCTACGGTCAACCGGCCGATATGGCTCTCCTCATGAAAATCTGTAGCAATCACGGGATAAAACTTATTGAGGATTCGGCACAGGCACACTTTGCCGAATATAAAGGCCAGATGGTAGGCAACTTCGGGGATGCGGCCACATTCAGTTTTTATCCTGGGAAGAACCTGGGTGCCTACGGAGATGGTGGTGCCGTGGTTACCAATGACGATAAGCTGGCTGAAACCATACGCCGTATTGCCAATCATGGTGCTCTGGGAAAACACGATCACAAAATCGGCGGTATCAACAGCAGACTGGATGGTATTCAGGCGGTGATACTCTCTGTGAAACTTAAATATATTGACCAATGGAATGATGACCGATTAAACAATGCAAAGGTCTATAATGAAACTCTTTCAAGCGTAGGCGATATTGAGACGCCGGGGATTCATCCGGATGTGAAACATATTTTCCATGTTTACACCATCCGGACAGACCGACGGGACCTATTGCGTGAATATTTGTCGGAAAATGGGATAAGCACGGGGATTTACTATCCTGTGGCCCTGCCTTTCTTACCTCCTTTTAAAGAACTGGGCTACACCTCCAAAAAATTGCCAGTTGCATCTAATTATCAAAACAGAATACTTTCACTTCCCATGTATCCCGAACTGACCGAAGGTCAGATCCAGCATGTATGTGATCTGATAAAAGCCTTTTTCCAGAAAAGATGAAATGCCGGCCGAATCTCTCGCTTCTTGTCGGGTTTGGCTTGGTCTGTTTTCTCACTACTTCTTGTGACGACCCCACCAGATCGGTCAACTCTAATCCTGGCCGCATTATCGAGCCTGGTTTCCAGTACCGGGTGGAGTTCGACAATCCTGTGGACTCGTTGGCTTCAGGTCAATTATTTGAAGGTATATCGAATCTTGCTGTGTCGCCTATGGAGCCCATGTATCAAAAGCCTCTCATTATCAAGGCAGATGATTTGCTGGCAAGGATTTCGCCGAACTGGCGTTCCTTCATTCGTTGGGCCGATAGTCACTCTTACGCTCTAAGCCTGGGACTAATCTGTAATTCACTTGCTGGTGCCCCAGCCGCAGATCTGAAGTATCTAAGGAATCTTAACCGATGGCAGAACGAACTTTGGCTTCACGGTTGGGATCATGAAGTCGGAAACAATGTAGCTGAGTTTGCTGGCCACTCCCTGGCGTATCAGACGACTCATTTAAAAGAGTCCATCAGGTGGACGGAAGCAAAACTTGGGTTGGAACTCCGGACTTTCGGACCGCCGGGCAACCGGTTCGATTCATTTACATCGGCCGCCTTCTTGGCCAATCCTCAGTTAAAGGTGTGGTTTCACAACGACGATTCTCTGAACCTTCCCTACGTGATCAAGATCAGATGGATTGCTGAATCTTCAACGGGTGTGCTGCGTCCCTTTGATCAGTTTCGTGAAGAACTCCGCCGAAACTCGGATGATGATGTCATTATTCTCCAAGTTCACCCCGCAGGGTGGGAAGAGAGCGATTTGAGGCAGTTCCAGGAAATGGTTGACTACGCTCTTGAGACTTTCGATCTGCGGTTGACTACACCCTACGCCTATTATACATGGCGTTACGATAAGGCCAATCCCGTTGTGGAGAAAGTGTCCGAGACTGAATACATCATTGACTGCACTTCTCTTTTATACCCACACAAGCTAGAATTGGTGGCTGAACCGGCATATTTTACCCGTTTGAATCCATCTGGGAAAATTCTTGACGAGTAACTTATGTCCCACTAAATTGAGGCAAATAGAAGGAGAAAATCATCGAATTAGACTGCTAAAGGTTTAGAACATAAAAATAGATTAGTTCAATTTGACTCAGTCAACCTTTAGCCGATGACAGCTCTCCGAGAAATTTATCCGAATGTGATCCAGCGCATTCGGTTTTTTATATCCAGACCATACATTTCCTTCAAAAGGCTGAAATCTTAATGCCATCCATCAATTTCAGAAGGAACTATAAATACTGGGTAGTGGTAGCTGTTCTCCTAACCACAGATTTCCTGTCGGGGCTTTTCGCTTTTTCCCGCACAGTGTCCAAGACCCTGGAGGCGCAATTTTTTACCTCCAATGAAATCTGGGCTATTTTCTTGGTGACTCAGTTTGTATGGACAGGGTTTTTCTATGCAAACGGTAGGTATCGTGCGGACCCCACCATTTCTCGTTTCCGTGAGATTCAATCTCTTCTCAGGATTACACTCACATCAGTCGTCGTAGTTATACTTTTTAATGAAATATTTCCAGGGATCCTGGCGGTTGAAAGCGCACGTATTCTTACCTACTGGTTCTATTTAGTGGCCTGTCTGTGTATCGGAAGAATGGTTATAAGAGTGATTCAGAAAGCGTTAATGGCGAGAGGGTACGGAAAGAAGAATACAATAATAATAGGCATAGACTCTAGAGCACACGATATTGCGGAGCATCTCGCTGCTGAGTCTACTGGTCACAATCTTATCGGTTTCGTAAAGCCTGGTGGAAACGATGCTAGTAAACCCAATGGACCAACTGATCTTCCTGTACTTGGATCCCTGAATGAAATTCGTCCAATCATTGAAGACCATCATGTGAATGAGGTTGTCATCGCACTGGAAAAACCGGATCACAGCAAGTTGCTTGATATTTTGACCAGATCCAACGGCGCCCCTGTGTCCCTCAGGATCATCCCAGACATGTACGAAGTGATCAGCGGACTGGCAAAAACAGAGGAGTTGTACGGATTGCCTTTGGTGAACATCAATCCGGAGATTCTCACAATCCAGCAACGGTTTGTCAAGCGGCTCACTGATTTAGCTGTTTCTCTATTTGTAATTGTGCCGCTGTTTCCCGTTTGGTTAATTGTTTCCCTGGCGATCAAGATAGAATCGAGAGGACCTGTACTTTACAGGCAGGAGAGAGTGGGCCAGAACGGAAACGTATTTATGATCAACAAATTCCGGTCCATGGTGCAGGAAGCAGAGACTATGACCGGGCCCATCTGGGCGAAACAGGAGGACCCACGCATAACCAATGTTGGCCAGTTCCTCAGACGATTCCGATTGGATGAAGTTCCTCAGTTCATTAATGTACTTATTGGGGATATGAGCGTGGTGGGCCCTCGGCCCGAGCGGCCCTATTTTGTGCAGAAACTGATGGAGGAGTTCCCTTATTATTACCGCCGCCACCGGATCCGCACCGGGATTACAGGGTGGGCTCAAATCAAGCACTCCTACGATTCTTCTCTTGCGGATGTGCGGCAGAAGCTGAAGTACGATTTCTTCTATATCGAGAACACGAGTTTCTCTCTCGATCTCCTAATCATGTTGCGCACGGTCCTTGTCATGATCTCGGGCAAGGGCCATTAAGAGCCCATCCGGGCAGTCCAAATCTCTGTTTGAAATACGCTGGAAGCGGTTATAGTTTTTATTCAATGAGTAGAGTCCCACTAGACAGGTATGTCTCCGTCGAGGCGGTGGTCCGTTTCGTCAGAATAGTGATTTCTTCATCGGCTGTGTCGTTCCCACTTCTCTACAGTCAGGTGCTGATGATTTCTTCCCAGGCACATGTCTATGATGTTGAAAGAAATAGTATTCTCCGTGGGAGAACTGACAGCTACTTATCTCTCCGGTACCGACATGAATGGCGCAATGCCAGCCGTGGAGGCAATGATCTCATGACCACTTCACTTGGGGATAAGCGTCTTCGGAATGACCGTTTCAAGATTTACCCTGAGCTGTCGGCGAGAGCATACCTAGATGGTGGGCATCTTCAGCCGGAAGGTCTCTATATAGATGTGGCGCCCACTGTCACCGCATCGGGGCGTTACAACCTTTCTTCTGACAGGAGTTTCAGCATTACGGGGTGGTCTAGATTAGAGAAACATTCTGTAGTGGCATCTGAGGAGTTTGATGTCCGGGTATCGGCGGGGCGACCCCTTCTGCACTCAGACTTTAGTTGGGACCAGGCTGTGGGATATAGCGATTTGCCCAGCTCAGACAATTCATGGATTGAGTACCGCCTGGGAGATGGTGGGGTCATTATCAATTATCCCGGAGGAGATGTGACTTTTGCCAAGAGTGCGCCCATCTGGTCATCGGGTTACTCGGGGCAGTTGTGGTTTTCGGATAAAACTTCTAGCTTTACATTCTTAAGCTTCCGTCATCAACTATCCGAGCGATGGTCATTCGCCTTTTTGCACGGCTCACTGAATTCCACTATTCTCGATTCCACATATTCCAGCTACTATCCAAAAGGAGGCGGACTCCCCCTCATTAAGAAACAAATTGCCGTTCATCGTCTTGACTTTACTCCATTCGAAAATATGAGGATCGGTTTTGGCGAATCTGTGATTTACGGCGGCCGCGGTTTGGAGACAGCCTACGCGCTCCCCTTCGTTCCATACTGGACGGCTCAGGCCGATCTTAGCAATTCAGACAACCTGCAAATTGTGCTAGACTGGGAAGTGATTAAGAGGCATTTAGGGAGATTCTACGGGACTCTCTATCTCGATGAGTGGGACCTTGTGGACACGTTTAACAGAGATTCAAGCAGGAACTGGGCGGCTCTCCAGACAGGCCTTACGGTGAATCTCGACCAGTTTCTCCCGTGGAAGCCTCTACTGCGAATGGAATGGACTCACCTCACTCCATACGTCTACGTTCACCGCAGTGAGGTGAATACATTTGAGCACTTCGGCGCCCCTCTGGGCCACTGGATTGGACCCAACGGTGAAGGTCTATTTTTATCTCTGGAAGGGCGACCTAAGGATCAGGTTTGGGTTCAGGCTTATACAACACTCTCCCGGCGGGGTGAAGTGGACGAAGAGAGCCTGAACAGTCAATACCGGCATGAGAAAGTTTCTTTCTTATACCGGACCTATGAAGGTGAGGCCGAACAGCGGACACTGTTTGGTATCAGGGGAGAGTGGTCCTTCAACAGTTGGGCGAGGGTCAGGTTTGATTTTTTCAGCAGCAACTGGAGTCAGTACTTGGCCACCGATTCAGCCACCCGATCGGACATACAAAAAGTGGATGCCACTCTGCAGATCGTTATTGGTCTGTGATCTTTCTCTTCACCACAACCGCTGCCCTCTATTTTTTCTTTTTGGTCTGGCTTCGAGCTGGATTATCTAATGAACAACCGAAAAGTAGTAACCTTCCCACGGCCTCCGTGGTGGTGGCGGCCAGAAATGAAGAGGTCGTTATTGGGAAACTGCTGGAAAGTCTGCTGGCACAAGAATATTCCGGGGAGAGATTGGAATTCATCATCGTTGATGATCACTCCAATGACGACACGGCAGAAGTTGTGAGAAATTTTGCGGCGAGAGATGAACGGCTCCGCCTAGTGACAGCGGTGGAGATGCCACCGGGTGTGGCGCCAAAAAAGTGGGCGCTGCATCTGGGGGCAAAGGCGTCGAAAGGTGAAATACTTCTCATGACAGATGCGGACTGTACTATGGGCCCAAACTGGGTTCGGGAAATGTTAACCCCTTTTTCCCGGGAGAGTGTGGGTATGGTGCTGGGGTCAAGCCCTTTGGGGCGAGGGGATTCTTTGTGGGAGAGGATCGTAAGAGTTGATTCAGTGGGGCTGGACGCATTGATGGCGGCGGGAGCGTGCCGACAGTTCCCTCTCACTGCTAGCGGTCGAAATTTGGCTGTCCGGCGACGTGCGTTTGATGAGGCCGGCGGTTACGAAAAATTTCGGGCGTTTATTTCTGGTGATGATGACCTAATGATGCATCTCATTACCAAGAATGGTTGGACTGTTTTGCCGTGCTTTTCAGCAGGTTCAGAGGTGGAGAGTCCATCGCCAGATGGGTTCATGGCGTTCATCCAACAGCGGTTGCGGTTTGCCTCCAAAGGAAAGGCTTACTACAGGCTCGACTTTGTGGATCGACGGTTCAGGCTTGCTTTGGCTCTCATCTATGTTGCCAATGTTGCAGTCATGGCGGGACAGATTATTTTCCTCATCGATTTTTCATCCCATTGGCTTCTGCCGTGGTTTATTAAAATGATTGCGGATGGTCTTCTCATCACTACTTATCTTTCCAAAATTGAGAGACCTTTCGATGTGTCCGTCTTTTTGCTGAATGAAGTTTGGCACGGTCTCTATGTGGCGGTTTTGGGTGCTTTAGGGTCATTCGTGAAGATCCGCTGGAAAGGGCGGCATAGCCAATCACAGCTCACCACCGCCGGCCAGTGATACTGCCGGGAACCGATGGAAATTTCGGAGAGCGGGTCGTAATTTCCCGTCGAGAAAAGAGCTGGTAAAATTTAATTAATATGATTTCACTGAAAGAGATCAGAGAAGATCCAGAACGCATCAGTCGAGCCGCTGCTGCGAAGGGGGAATCCATACAGATGGAGAAACTCCTGGAGCTTGACAACAAATCGCGAGAGCTGATTCAGGAAGTGGAAGAGAAGAAGGCGGAGAGGAACAGGGTCAGTGAAAAAATCGCCCGGCTGAAGCGGGAGGGAAACGATGCAGACGGTCTCATCAGTGAGATGCGGGAACTTTCTTCAAAGATTCAAGAGGGAGACTTTGAGCTGGCATCATTGCAAGAGCAGCTTGACAAGCTACTGAGGTGGGTGCCTAACGTTCCTCACGAATCCGTACCTGTAGGTGATGATGAGTCCGCCAATGAGTTGGTACGAACCTGGGGTGAGGAACCGTCATTCGACTTTATACCTCTGAATCACACCGATCTGGCCGAGTCACTGGAATTGTTTGATTTCACAAGAGCCGCAAAAATTTCCGGTTCAGGATTTCCCTTATACACTAAATCTGGAGCACGTCTGGAGCGGGCTCTCATCAACTTTATGCTGGAACATCAACTCGGGCGCGGTTACAGTGAGGTGATGACACCCTTCATGGCGCTGGAATCTGCTACGGAGGCCACGGGGCAGCTGCCGAAACTGGAAGAAGATATGTATCGTGTGGAGAATAATGGTCTGTACCTTATCCCAACTGCAGAAGTTCCTATT
The DNA here is from genome assembly GCA_012964825.1 of Candidatus Neomarinimicrobiota bacterium. Lineage (NCBI taxonomy): Bacteria > Pseudomonadati > Fidelibacterota > Fidelibacterota bacterium. The sequence goes on along the minus strand of DTTI01000082.1, from coordinate 4,737 downwards.
ACCAATATTCACCGGGAGGAGATTCTTGACAGCTCTGACCTACCCATCCGTTATGTGGCCTATTCACCCTGTTTCCGACGGGAGGCTGGTTCATACGGCAAGGAGACTCGGGGGCTGCTACGGGTTCACCAGTTCAACAAAGTGGAGATGGTGAAATTTGTCAATCCTGACAGATCTTATGATGAATTGGAATCATTGACGGCTGATGCGGAATCTGTACTTCAGGCACTGGGTCTTCACTATCGTGTCGTTTCGCTGTGTACTGGTGATCTTAGTTTCGCGGCGGCAAAGTGTTACGATCTTGAAGTGTGGGCCCCGGGTGAAAAACGGTGGCTGGAAGTCTCCAGTTGTAGCAATTTTGTGTCTTTCCAGGCGCGGAGGGCGGAGATCCGTTTTCGGGACAAGGATGGAAAAGTACGACATGTTCACACTTTGAATGGCTCCGGCGTGGCCACACCAAGATTGATGATTGCACTGTTGGAAACCTATCAAACCGATGAAGGGACGGTTACAATCCCCGAATCTCTTCAATCTTATTTTGGGGATTCAGTCCTGAAATAAGAAAATGGTGTTCCGGCGAGTCTTTTTCCTGGCAAACTCTTTTTTCTGGACAGTTTTCCTCGGTACAGTTGTCATTATTTCGGGTCTCGCTGACTTTAGGGGACATTTTACTGGATGGATTACAAGGGTCTATTGTAAAATTCTGCTGGCATCCAGCGGTGTTAAGTACAAGGTGGTGGGCCTCGACAGGCTGGATCGAAACAGTCACTATATTTTTGCATCAAACCACGAAAGTGCGTTTGATATTCCACTGATTTTTGGTGGCTTGCCGTTTCATATTGTTTCCATCGCCAAAAGGGAGTTGATAAAAATACCTATTTTCGGCTGGGCCATGGTGGCGGCCAGGCACATTATTATTGACCGCAATAACAGGACGAAAGCGAGGAAATCGCTGGAAAAAGCGAAAGCATCGTTGGACTTCAATCCTCGTTCTGTGATCATTTTCCCTGAAGGGACTAGGAGTGAGGATGGTGAAATACATCAGTTCAAAAAAGGGGGGCTTGCCATAGCCATTGACTTGGGGATGGACGTGGTACCGCTAGCTGTTTGTGGTACTAGAGATGTTCTGGAAAAGCGGTCTCTTGCCCTGCGATCTGGCGAGGTGGAACTCCGGGTGGGAGACCCGATTCCGGTTGTCCAATGGAAAGAACGTCCGAAAGGCGAGTTTGCCGAAACTGTGAGGGAGTGTGTGGTGGCCATGAAGCGTGACTGGGCCAGTGAGAGGGTGACACCATCGTAGGAAGCCGTGGCAGCGTGATGTATCAATCTGTAATGAGAACACCACTTTTTTCCGCCAGTGAGGAGCGGACGTGTATCACCTGGGCTTCTGCGGAACTTTGCCGCTGAGATGACACAGCTTAACCGTGAAGAGACTGCAAGGCGGGCCACTGAGGCCCATCACGCCGGTGAAATTGTTGTCTTTACTAATGGATGTTTTGATCTTTTGCACAAAGGACACGTTGCCCTTCTGGAAGCAGCGACGCGCGAAGGGGATCTTCTTATTGTTGGATTAAACAGCGACGATTCTGTACGCCGCCTTAAAGGAGAGGGGCGGCCTGTTCAACTGCAGGCGGAAAGAGCTGAAGCTCTTCTAAAAGTTGAGGCGGTTGATGTTGTAACAATTTTCAGTGAAGATACACCACTGAAGCTCATTGAAAACATCAAGCCGGATGTACTGGTGAAAGGTGAAGATTACAGTAGCGAAGAAATTGTAGGTGCGGACATTGTCCTTTCGAGAGGTGGCGAAGTTGTGAGAGTGCCCCTTTTAGATGGTGTCTGTACAACCCAAATCATTAAGGAGCGGGTGGGCAAGTAAAGTGCTGAAAGAACTTGACTGCTCCTCGGTTAAACGCCTAAGTTCCCCGCTGGTTTACCCAGGAAATGATGTATCTTAAACAATACCTTAAGTTAGAGGAGCATATTATACTTCTCTCCATTCTGCTTCTCACTACTGTGCTTTTTGCTCAACAGGGAAGTGCCAAGTCGGAGAACGGTTCCCATATTGATAATGAAGATTTTGTTAATGTAAACGGAAACGAGAACCGGTTTCCTCTCATACTGTCGGATGCCAAAAGTCTTTTTTCGGAAGCGATCATTGCAGATCATCATGGTGACTCTCTGGAAGTGCTCTATGTGCTCGATAAGATCGTGGAGTTGTTAATGGAAGCGGAACAACTTGGTGATATGTCTGAAGATGATCAAGAGGAGTTCAGCCGTTTCGAAGAAACACTCATACACACTTACCAGAATAACTTCATCACTATTGACGAGACTAGTGCTTCCATTGCCACCGCCAGCCTGAAAGAGGAACTATCCCGCTATCTTGACCCGATAGAGATTGAAATAAACGGTGCATCTTTTAAGGTGATTGATGACCGAGAAGGCCATATGCCCCTGGTGATGAACAGTCGTGTTGAGCGTGCTATTAGCTTTTTCCAGACAGACGGACGACAGAGTTTCGAAAGGTGGTTAGCGCGTTACCCGGTTTATGAATCAGTCATCAAAGAAATCCTTGATAAAAACGAACTTCCTGAAGAGTTGATATACCATGCAATGGTGGAGAGTGGATTAAATCCCAGGGCTTATTCCCGTGCTCATGCTGCGGGAATGTGGCAGTTTATCAGTTCCACGGCCAAGCTTTATGGTCTTGAGCGGACGTGGTGGGTGGATGAGCGCCGGGATCCCATTCGCGCCACCGATGCAGCAGCCAAATATTTAAAAGACCTCTACATTGAATTTGATGACTGGTATCTAGCACTGGCGGCCTACAATGCAGGTGCTGGTAGGATCAATCGCGCCATTCGCCTTCATCAGACGAGAGATTTTTGGAGTCTAAACTCTCTTCCCAAGGAGACAAAAAATCATGTTCCTACAGTACTGGCAACTGCCATTATTGCTACAGATCCATTAGAGTATGGATTCGAAGAACCTACTGGCTCACCTTTCAATTATGATCAGGTAACAGTTGAGAGAAGTGCCGATCTTGCCGTTCTTGCCAAATGTGCTGGTATTAAGCTCAATGAGCTCCGGGAATACAATCCGGAACTGCGCCAACATGCGACCCCACCGGACGAATCTTATGTTCTGAAAATTCCGGCCGGGAAACGGGAAACATTTCTTGCCGCTTTTACCTCTTTAAACGATGAACAGCGGTTTGCTCCTCAATACATGGTTCATGTCGTTCAGCGTGGAAACAACCTCAGCTGGATCGCAAAGAAATATGGTGTTTCCATAAACCAAATTGCATCATTTAATAAAATAAAGAATTATCACCGCCTCCGCATCGGGCAGAAACTGACGATCCCCGTTTCCGGAGCTTCCTCTGGACCGGTACTGGTAGCTGGTACACCGCCTAATACTGTAGCCTATGTAGTACGTAAAGGCGATACTCTTGGTCATATTGCCATGAGATACGGTTCATCGGCAAGGCGGATCCGTCAACTGAATGGCCTGAGGTACGGCACCTATATATTGCCGGGCCAGAAACTGAAAGTACCAGTGAGAGAGGGGAATCAGGTGACCAGTGCTAGCAAATATGTTAAAGAGATATATACAGTGAGAACAGGTGACACTCTCAGTCATATCGCTGATCGGTACCGTGTGGGGATGTCCAAGCTTCGTCAGTGGAACAGTATCAAAGACAATGACTTTATTATACCTGGACAGAAAATTGTGATTTATGTGAGGCAGGGATGAGCCAGAGGAGATGAAATGAATAAGATTGAAGGTAAGACAGTGACCAAAGCAGATATTGTAGATAGGGTCTCCAGTGCCACAGGATTGACCAAAGTGGAGACAGAAACAGTTATGAACGGTATCATGAATACCATTACCTCAGCATTGGAAAATGGCAGGCGCGTTGAATTGCGTGGTTTCGGTACTTTTGGAGTCAAAAAGCGGGATCCCCGCAAAGCGCGAAATCCGGGGACGGGAGAAACGGTTTATCTCCCCGAGCGATACGTCCCGACGTTTAAACCGTCCGGTTTGCTTCGGAAAAATGTAAACAAAGCTTTAACGGAGTAATAGTCTATGCCCTGTGGGAAAAAACGGAAAAAGCGAAAGATTTCCACGCACAAGCGTAAGAAGCGTCTTCGCCAGAACAGACACAAGAAAAAGGTCAGTTAGACTAGGGTGCCGAACTGGGCCTGCGGTTAACGTTGAAACTGAGGCTTCTTCTCCTCTTTCTATATATAATGACCCACCAGTGGGCCTACGGGTGGGGCTATACAGCACACAGGCTCATTAACAGGGAAGCTGTTAACCTTCTTAATTTTCCCTTGGGTGAATTTTTCAGCGGCCACATAAATTATATTTCAGAACATGCGGTGGATCCTGATCTGTGGAAGATAGATAAAGAAAATCATCCCAACGAATCTCCCGGCCACTTCATCGATGCTGATCTGTTTGATGACCATCCGTTTAAAAAGATTCCCCGGAAGTGGGAGGATGTTGTTAATAAATACGGAGAAAAAAAACTGGATAGCTGGGGCACGGCGCCATGGAGAATCGAAGAATATTATTACCGACTGGTGAGACAATTTCGTGATGGGGAGTGGATTAAGGCGCGCCTCACAGCCGCCGCTTTAGGGCACTACGTGTCGGATATCCATGTGCCATTTCATACCTGTGAAAACTATAACGGACAACTCACGGGAAATAAGGGTGTTCACAAAAGAT
>DTTI01000081.1 GCA_012964825.1 Candidatus Neomarinimicrobiota bacterium | reverse complement strand
CGACAGCGTGCAGGAGGAGCAAAAGAGTTTATTAATATTGAATCAGGTATTTCAAATGAAGCAGCTAAGATGGCTGCAAATGCTAATATACCTCATGCATCGCTAATATCAGCAAAAGGTGCAAATCATAAAATATGGGCTAAGAATTGGATTCATCCATTACTGTATATGAAGACTATTGGGCAAAAAGAACAAACTGTAATATCAAATTTCTTTTTTAATAGAGTCTCTATTTTTAAGCCAGGTATGTTAATACGACTTCAGGGTAAAGAAACATGGTTGGAGTATTTTTTTGAATCGAAAGGACTTGGGCTTAGAGTCGATACTTTAGCTTCAGCAATGATACATGATGCGGAGAGAGTAAAATTTGGTCTAGTAGAAAAGTCACCCCAATTTTTTATTGGTAATAACTATATAAAATCTTCTTTAGAATTATAAATAATTTCACCATATGAGAAAATTGAAAGTGACGGGGGGACGGTCGGGATGAAAGAATGAAGCACTTCTGGCTCAAATAAAGGAAAAGAGAATCAAAAAAATTATACTAATGGTACTACTAACTGGTGTTGTTTATTCCCAATGTAATAAGGATAATTGGGAAGACTATTATCCTTATAAAATGCAAGATTGCAACCTTGCAGGGGCAGACCTTAAAGGGGCAGATCTTGAATGGGCATTCCTTAAAGGTGCAAACCTTTCAGGGTCAAACCTTGAAGGGTTAGACCTTTCAGGAGCATACCTTCAAATGGCAGACCTTACAGGGACAAACCTCACAGGGACAAACCTTGAAAATACAGACTTTACGGGAGCAGACCTTAAGGGGGCAGACTTGAAGGGTTCCATATGCTATGGAACAAACTTTTCAGGGGCAGACCTTAAAGGGGCAGATCTTGAATGGGCATTCCTTAAAGGGGCAAACCTTAATGGGGTAAACCTTAGAGAGGCAGACCTTACAAGTGTTATATCGGGTGGGATTAAAGGGACTCCTAAATCGTTACCTGATGGATGGTCTCTTGTAGGTGGGGTTTTAGTAAATGAAAGTGAGGGTATCAAAGACGAAAGTAAAGATGTTGAAAATGAAGCTTTATCTTTATTCGATAATATTGATATTAATGGAAACAAAAAGATTAGTAAAAAAGAGTGGAAGCTGTATAAAGAGGAGCAACAGCCAGAAGTTATGAAAGGTAAGGCTACATTTTCTTCGGTTGATAGAAATAAGAACAAGAATATTAGTAAAAAGGAGTTTATAAATTTTTTCATCAGACTTAAGAAATAAACTAACAGTCTAATCTATATTTAACAAATCAGCCTCCTCACGGGATTTTTTTGTTTATAGACCTCATGATTGACTTTACCGTTATCTCTCCTTAGTTCGCCTCCAGAGAGGTAGTTTCCCCTATTATTCTTTCACATCAGCTTTCTCAACCACTTTCCCAATCTCAATCTTGAAAGTGAGGGGAGGACGGTCGGTTGAGTATGGGGGAGGCATTTAATGTCATTCCGTTGCCTCCATAGTAATCCAGCCGGAGTCCCTTTAATCATACTTAGCCCGCATCTTCTTTAAGGTTTTCAGCCATGCCTTGTTGATATTGTGTTCGGTGGCGCCCGCTATCATGAGATCCAAATACTTCTTTGCCGGTTTGTATGGACCCTTAGGTTCACTCACCCGATATAGATCGGCCGCATACCATTCCCCATCTTCGCCCAAAACCTGAAACGTCTCTCTATTGTAAATACCAAGAGGAACGTCTTCCAGTATGTCCAGTGCTTCCATTTCCTTTTTCTTGATATAATACATTACACCATAGACCATGCCGCCTGGCTTCTCAATGATACTACTGATTCCGCCGCCCATATTTTTAGAATATTTGCGGAACTGAATCTCAAAATTGGGCAACTGGGCATTCATAACATATTCCAGACTCGGCGTGTATTGACGCATATAGGCTTCTGACATATTGGATCCATAACCGAAATGCAGCACCAATGCTTTCTTCTCATCCGTATTCTGGCTGTACCCTATGGATACAACAATCATCAGGCAGAGTGCCTCAATCGCAACTGTTTTTATTTTCACCTTTATCCTTCTCCTCATTTCATTTGATGCTGAATATACGATGGGACTGAGGGCGTTGTATCTATTTTCAAATCCCCACTACCTCTCCTCTGTTTTGAGAGGAGCGATTCGTGGTCTTTATTGTTTCTAGAAATATCAAGACTCTGCTGATTAACTTTACAGAGTCAACACCTATGAGAAGATGAGTGCCACCTCCTAGGCGCGTATTACCGAAATGCTGGAGGCGGCGGCCAAGCGCCTGGTCCTGCTAGTCTCGATCCTTGAGAAATACCGTATCAATGTGTTGTAACACTCTCGCCTATATTTCACCCAAACGAGGTTTCACACGGTCCGACTTTCGGGCCGTTGACACCACCCTTTTAGGATCTTTCCTGAGAACTCTCTGTTCCTCTTTGGGCAAGCGGGCAAATTCTCTACAATCTTTTGAACAGCAACCCTCATATTTTTTTTTGCAGGCATCACATTGGATAAATAAGATATGACAGGCATCATTGCAACAGTCAATATGATTATCTGCCGGTTCACCGCATTGGTGACATTCGCTGATCACATCATTGGTGATTCGCTCTCCAATACGGGCGTCAAACACGAAATTTTTTCCCAAAAATTTCGACTCAAGATTTTTTTCCTTCACATTGTGGGCATAATTGATAATGCCGCCGTTTAGCTGATTCACGTTTTTGAAGCCGTGGTGAATAAGATAGGCGCTTGCTTTTTCACAACGAATTCCACCGGTGCAGTACATTAAAATCTCATCATTTTCCTTCCCTATTAAGAGGCGTTTCATCTCTGGCAAAAGCTCACGAGAGGTTTCTACATCAGGTATAATGGCACCGTCAAATCGACCCACTTCACTCTCATAATAATTCCGCATGTCAACAACAACTGATTTAGGGCGGTTCAGGGCCGAATTGAATTCCTCAGGACTGAGATGCTTCCCAACATTATTCATATCAAATTCGCTTTCACTTATGCCGTAGGTGACAATTTCATCTTTCACCTTGATGATTAGCTTGAAAAAGGAGCGTCCATCCACAACAGCTAATTTTTTGGGAATATCTTTTAGAAAGAGGCGATGATTGAGTTTTTTATTAAATAACCGCCAGTTCTGCTCGGGGCAGGAGAGTTGAGCGTTAATTCCCTCATTTGCTATATAAATACGGCCAAAGATTTTCAGTTTGGACCATTCCTCATAAAGGGTATCTCGCAATTCCACCGGGTTTTTGATTTTCACGTAGCGGTAAAACGAAGTTGTTAAGCGCTGGAAGGGTTCCTCTTCCAATTCTTTAATTAAAAGCTCCCGGCTTTTCTTATTGTATAACAGTTCCTTTTTCATTGAGGTGTAATCTTACGGGTATCTTTTTGCGAAATCAACTTTCCACTGATTAGCTCGTTAGAGAGAAAAAGGCTGAAGGATCTGTTATCCGTGGATGGATTGTGTTTACAGGACGTGATATTTGCGCTAAAAAATGTTAAAAATTATTTTCCCACATTCATATTGGGGCTTGGATAATTTACTCAGACTTGGAAGATGCTTTTGTTGAAATAAGTTGGTTTTTCAACGACTTTCCCAATTTTAAGATAGAAAGTACCGCGGGAATGGATGAGATGAAAGATGGGGAAAAATATTGTTGAGGAATTATTTGTAATCAGCTAATCGTTCCTAACAGAATTCTAATTCCGTTCTTGCTTTTTTCTAACATCTGGAGTGTTATATCGGGTCCTTAGAAGATTAATGTCTGGTTAATTATTTATCTTATTAAGCAGGTTTTATGGCACAAAAGTGTGTAAAGAATTTGGATTATTGGTTTTCGTTATGCAATTTCGAAGGGCTCGTAGATGGAGCTTCCAAACCTCGGAACTCCCTCAAATTGGAATATGCAAAAGATGCTAAATACTTAGGGAGATATACCTATGAAAAAGATAATATTATCATCTGTTCTATTATTTCTTCTTCTTACTCTCCCGGTTTCACTGTTTGCTCAGGCAACAGTAGCTGGCCGGGTAACAGATGCTGAAACAGGACAAGGGTTGGCGGGAGCGAATGTAATAATTGAAGGTACCTCTATCGGTGCTGCTGCCAATGCAACTGGAGATTACTCCATATCAGATGTACCCGCGGGAACTCAAACCGTGACCGCATCTGTTATCGGATACGCTTCAAGCAGCACAACAGTAAACGTACCTTCCTCTGGGTCAGTGACGACAAACTTTGCTCTGTCTGGCGAAGCAATCGAACTTTCCGGATTGGAAGTATTAGCTTCTCGTGCCGATGAGAGAACACCAGTTGCTTATACTAATGTCACGAAAGCGGACATGGAATTCCGTCTCGGATCACAGGATATCCCGATGAGTCTTAACACGACTCCAAGTGTCTATGCCACACAGCAAGGTGGTGGTGCTGGGGATGCTCGTATTAATGTTCGGGGGTTTAACCAGCGTAACGTTGCCGTAATGATCAATGGTGTACCGCAAAATGATATGGAAAATGGTTGGGTCTACTGGTCCAACTGGGACGGTGTTGGTGATGTAGCCTCCATCCAGATGCAGCGCGGGTTAAGTGCTGTTAACCTTGCTACCCCTTCCATTGGCGGAAGCATGAATATCATTACCGATCCAACGGCACTCAGCAGCGGTGGAAAGTTCAGACAGGAAATTGGTGCTGGTGGTTTTGTGAAAACCACACTGAATTACAACACCGGACTCATTGGTGATAAAATGGCTTTCAGCGGAACAATCGTTCGTAAAACGGGTGATGGTGTTATTGACAAAACATGGACGGACGCCTGGGCATATTATTTTGGTGCCAGCTACGCCATGAATGAAACCAACCGTTTCGAGTTGTATGCAGTTGGTGCTCCGCAGCGTCATGGCCAAAACCTATACAAACAGAATCTGGGTGCTTATGACTCGGATTTTGCTGCTTCTGTAGACGGTTACGATACCGGTGCACTTGGGAGTGATGGACAATTTCGTGATGAAGGTGAGGCTAATGGAATCGGTTTCGGTCGTACGTTTAACCAGAACTGGGCGCCTGTTTCCTCTTCCTATCAAGGGAAACAATACTGGTACATGTATGGTGCGAAAACGGTGGATCGCCATAGCCCAGACTTCCTGAATGAAAGAGAAAACTTCTTTCACAAACCATTAGTTAATTTGAACCATTATTTAACCCTCAACAGTAAAATGAGACTCTCATCGATTCTATACTGGTCCGGTGGTTCCGGCGGTGGTACAGGAACCTATGGTAAAATTCCAACGATGGATGCTGATGAAAATCTTGGGGATGACGATTACAAATTCTACTATGGGCGTTCTCCATGGGTCAGGGACTGGGATGCATTGATCACGATGAATTCTGGCTCTGATGCTACAGTCTATGTAGATAAAACGGCTCTTTCCCGCGATCCCGGTCAATCAGTTGGTATTCTAAGAAATAGTATCAATCGCCAGAACACCTACGGTCTCATCTCCAAGCTCAACTTGGATATGAGTGATGCATTGAAACTGCAGCTTGGTGTTGACTGGCGAATGGCCGGTATTGAGCATGCTCGCGAAGTCCGTGATCTGATGGGTGGTGATTATTATATTGATTTTGCCGATGATAACTATTCCAGCGGTAAGCAAGTGAAACTTGGTGATATTATCGCATACCATAATGAAACCACCGTTGACTGGATTGGTTTTTTTGCTCAAGGAAACTACACGGCCGGTCCTATATCAGCGTACGGTATGGCAGGTTTTTCCTCCATTGCCTATTCATACCAGGATCATTTCACTGTTGCGGATGAAAAAATTGTAGCTGACCCTATTTCCACTATGCAGTTCAAAGGTGGCGCCATGTTTGATCTAAATGAGAGCATGAGCGTATTCGCCAACTTTGGTCTGTCAGAAAAACCGCCCATCATGGATAACGTCATTTACTTTGATGGTACCGTGGCTTCAGATCCCGCTAACGAAAAATTCCAGAGTATGGAAGCTGGAGCTAACTACAGTAGTGGAATGTTTGCTGTAAAGACAAGTTATTACAATACTGACTGGCAGGACCGTAACCTCACGAAAGCAGTTACATCAGGTCAAGGATCCAGTGGTGATACGGACGTTATCTTCCTGTCAGGTATTAACCAGAACCACAGTGGAATTGAAGTTGAGGCATCAGCTCAATTAATGTCTATGCTTCGTTTTGACGCGGCCGTGAGCCTGGGAAACTGGAAGTTCGTGGGTGACGCCTCCGGTAATTATCAAGAGGATGAGTTTAATGAGCAGGGTCAGGTAATTGGTCAAACCTCAACGACCTATAATTACGCTCTTGATGGTCTTTTTGTGGGCGACATGCCTCAGACAGGTTATGTCATGGGTATAACTCTTACACCTATTTCCGGATTAAGGGCTCAGGTTCTGTATAATATGTACGATAAGAACTATTCAGACTGGGGCCCTTCGGATCGTGAATACAGTGGCAATGATTCTGAAGCAGACAGAGCACAGGTATGGCAAGCCCCAGGATATTCGAAAATGGACGTACATGTCACCTATGACCTTCCGTCAATGGGTGGTTTGAATCTCCAGGTTTTTGCCCATGTGTTTAATGCCCTTGATGACGTGTATGTGCAGGATGCTGTTGACCACAGTCAATACAACAGTTATGGGGATAAAGTCCATGCTGCACATAATGCTGAAGTCTTTCTGGGTATACCCAGATACTTTAATGCAGGTCTTACGGTCCGGTTCTAATCGAAGAATTTAAGATCGAGATGAAAAAAGCCCCGCTTTGGCGGGGCTTTTTATTTTTTTCCTGGCTTGCTTTTGGGATGGGGGTCAGTTTGTTTTCTTAACCTCCCGGTGGAGAATTCCTCCTTTGGGATCGCGGATGAGTGTCACCAGTTCATTCCGCTCAGAGTCGAAGATATACTCGATCGTCTCCAGCAGTGTTCCCCTTGCATCATAGAACGCTTTTTTCAGCAGACGGTTGTTTTCATTAAACACCAGTTGATGGCTCCCCATTTTGGTGCTATCTGCCAAATAGTATTCTGATGTTGTGTATCTGAAACTTACGGGGTTAAGACTGTCACCTTCAGTTTCATATCTGTGTTGAAAACGATAAAAATAGTACATATTTCCAACGGGATCACTTACTACGGTCTCAAGCGGTCTGTCGAGGCGGTTGTGTTTGAATTCAGCAATCCAGCCCTCCTTCATTTCGCTTGCAGAAGTGTGGAACAAATGAGGGTCCAAAACTGTGAGAGGCTGCTGCGTTGAAAATACAATTGAGAGATGTGGCCCTTTTTCGCCTTCCCGTGTCATGAAATAATATGTCCAAAGGTGCCTGTTTCTCCTGCGGAAGAATTCTACTGTTCGGATGGCTGATTCTCCCTCGAATGAGACACGGTAAAATGGTAGACTGCCAATCTTTGAAGCTGGCAGCTGGTTTGCCAACTTTCTGCTGTGAGGATTCCATCTGCGGTAATACTTATACGGTGGTCGGGGACGAGGGAAAATTTCCCGCTTGCGCAATTGTGCAAGGGTGCGGTCACCGTTGGGATAAAATTCTACTCTTACCAATCTTCCCTGGGCATTGTAAGTAGCTTTAAAATGGTTGATTTTCGCAGCTTCATCCTCGGGAACTTCTTCTTTTAACAACTCGCTTCGATGAAGGTCAGTCTTGAAATATTTTACGTTTTTTTTCTCCTGCGCCGGGAGAAAAGAACCTAAAACAAAAACAACGACAAGGTATGAAAAGGTCTTCATAATTCTGATGTGATCATTCGCTACTGCACAGCTTCCAGGAGAGTTTTCCGTTTGGCTTCCAGATCGTTTATCTGTTGTCGAAGATGCATGACGGAAGCCACAGCTTCGCTGGTGTCCTCACCGGCCCGCTCCATACCGCGAAGTTTTATTCTCGCCTGTTCAATCAGCTGTTTCAAAGGATTTTTCTCCAGCGTGATGAGGCAATCAATTGCCACACGGTGGGCATCCTCTTCTGTGGTCGTTTCAAGGAGCAGACGTGAAGCCCGTTCTCTTTCTTTCTTTTCTTGGAACAGGTCAAGAGCACCTGACAGGTTTGAATTTCCGTTCTGATTTTCCGATTCCAAAAGGTAACCGGCCAACGTTTTCATGACAGGATCAGTGAAAGTTTCGAGGTTGGTATTATCGCGCAAAAGTTCCACCACTTGGCTATTACCACTGGCCAAGAGCTTAATGATTTCACATTCGGCTTTTTCCGTTTGAGAACCGGGTTCTGTGTCGGACTGTACACTAGGCGTTTCTTGCTGCCTGCGCGGACGGCGCATGTTCTTTTTCACTATTCTTAGTATAGCTTCTTCATCCACAGCCATCCGTTCCGCCACTTGTCTCACCATATCTCTCTGGATAATCTCATCACCAATTCCCGCAAGTTCAGTTGACATTTCTTCCGCCAACCGGGACCGCTCCGAGGCGTTGGAGAGATCCCGCGGTGTATGCCCAAAATGGAAAGCGATAACATCCCGGGCCTGTGCCTGAGCTTCTTTGAAACTGTCAACACCAGATTCTTTCACCCAACTGTCGGGATCTTTTTCTTCCGGCACTTCCACGATTTTGGGTGTGATGCCACCTTTCAACAGATTGTAGCCGGCGGTAATGGCAGCTTTTCGACCGGCAGTGTCGCCGTCATAGGCGAGGTAAACGGTGTCGGCAAACTTCCTGATCTGTGACACCTGGCCAGATGTCAGGGCCGTTCCTGAGGTGGCAGCGATGTTGGTAATACCGTTCTGATAAAGTTGGAGCAGGTCCATGTAACCTTCCACCACCACCAGAGTGCGATCCTGCCTGGCGGCGTCTTTCGTCCGTGAAAGGCCGTAAAGTATTTCCCGTTTGTTGTAGATGGGCGTCTCGGGTGAGTTCAGGTACTTTGCATCACTTTCACCAAGCATATCCCTGCCGCCAAAGGCAACCACACGGTCACCCCGATTGGTGATAGGAAACATCAGTCGATTTCTGAAACGGTCAAAGATGCCTTTATCGGTCTTGGTGAACAGCCCGCATTTTTTGATTACTTCTTGTGTCACTTTTTTCGATTTTGCCACACTGAGCAGATGATCCCAGCCGTTGTCGGCATAGCCGAGATCAAATATTGCCACGGTCTCATTTGATAGACCGCGCTCTTTCAGGTAGTCACGAATTTTCTTTCCTAATTCTGAAGCGAGGTTCTTTTTGAAGAAATTTACCGCCGCAGTGTGGATGTCATAGAGTTGACTGAAGAACTCGCTGGAGCCGTCATCCCGCTGTAGGTTCAGTTCTATGCCATAACGCTCTGCCAATTTTTGCAGCGACTCCACAAAGCTTATTTTTTCATATTCCATGAGAAAAGAGATGGCGTTGCCGCCGGTTCCGCATCCGAAGCAGTGGTATATCTGCTTGTCCGGTGCTACGCTGAATGAGGGTGTTTTTTCCGTATGGAAAGGGCAGAGGCCGAAGTAGTTCCGTCCTCGTCGGCGTAACTCTACATAATCAGAAACCACATCAAGGATTTCAGCGGAATCCCGAATCCGATCGATGGTATCTTGAGGAACCCGGGCCACTTTCTACTTGCTCTCCATCTTATCCCTCACCCACATTTCGCCTTTTTGAACAGATTTTTCCAGATGGAACGCCGCCACAATCCAGTTCCGGATACCGCTGGAATTTTGATAGACGTATGAACGAGTTTTCATCTCTGAAAAGTAGTCGGCGTTGGGGAGAACATCAACTGCCCAGCAGAGGATGACCGTCATAACAGACGCCTTCACGGCACCCACAGCGACCCCCAGGGCTCTGTTGGCCCAGCGAATTCCCCGAGCAAGGAGAAACATTTGAATAAAGCGTGTGAACAATCTTGCTGCAAACAGGATCACTATGAAAACAATAGCGAACGAAACGACCAAAATAAGCCGACTGTCAACAGGTAGCCGGGGATAGAGAGCCATGGCAATGGTGTCGTGAAACTGAAAAGCAGTTACTGATGCCAAAATGAGTCCTGTCAACCGTCCAACCTCTTCCAGAAAGCCGCGGCTGTATCCCACACACCCGAAAGCGATAAGCAGAAAGATGCCAATTAAGTCAAAAGGGTTGATCAACTAGAAAGCCTCTTTTTTACCAGCTCCTGCACAGTTTTACCATCTGCCTGTCCCCCCACGCGCTTCATAACCTTTGGCATCACTTTTCCCATATCCTGCATGGACTCAGCACCCGTTTCACTAATGATCGAGTCTACAATTTCCGCCAAAGCTTCCTTTGACATCTGGACAGGAAGGTACTCTTCGATGATGGCCAGTTCATTCAACTCTGTCTCGGCCAGCTCATTTCGGTCGCCCTTCTCATACATTTCAGCAGATTCTTTCCGCTGCTTAGCGGCCGTCTGAAGCACTTTGATTATTTCGCCATCATCCAGATCTCCCCTCTTCTCAATAGACCTCTCTTTCAGTTTTGCCATCAGAGTGCGGAGGGTACGGACCCTGTCTCTGTCTCCTGATTTCATGGCAGCCTGCATGCTAGACTGTAGGTCGTTAACCAGAGTCATACATTTACCTCGGAGTTACAAACTTGAGAAATTGACACCTTCGAAGGGTGAAGTCAAGGTGTTTTGATTCAGTTCAAGACGACGTGACGTAGAATGATCCTTTTGTTTTGTCTCCCAGTCCAAGACTCAGCTCATCGTTGTGGTGAAGGGGACCCACCCCGCTGGGTGTACCGGTGAAAAGAAAGTCACCTTCCTGAAAAGTGACGATTTCTGAGAGTGTTGAGATTAGTGTAGGAATGTCGAACACCATATCGCTCACATTCCCTCGTTGGACTTCTACTCCGTTTTTTGTGAGCCAGAAATCCTGTTCCAGTATTTGCCAGTCAATGGGCTCTCGGCCAGTGATCACCGCGGCGCCTGGGAACGACTTGGCGTCAAACCAGGGGAGACCTTTATCGCGCTTTTTATTCTGGCGTTCTCTATCGGTGAGATCAAGACCGAGGCACCAGTGTGAGATATGATCTCGAGCTGCACCTTTCGGAATGTTTTTTTCACTTTTCCCGAAAATCACAACCAGTTCAAGTTCATAATGGATCTTGCGCCCGTTAGGAATTTTGATCTTATCACTTGTTGAAAGGCAAGATGATGCCTTCTGGAAAAAGATCGGTTCTTTTGGCACTTCATTGTCTAATTCCTGTGCATGTTTGGCGTAATTCTGCCCCACACAAAAAATGTTCATGTTTTTCTCTCTTTTTTTCTAGCAGCGGGAAAGAGAATATTGTTCAGTATTAAGCGGTAGCCAGGGGAGTTCCGGTGCAGTGCCAAGTCTGTGGGAGGATCACCTATAAAATGCTGGTAGTCCTCCGGGTCGTGCCCACCCAGGAAAGTGAAGGTCCCCCTTCCGTAGTTTCCGTGGATGTATTTCACCTGCTCATCTCCTTCAACTTCTCCCATGATCAGCACATGATTTTTGATAAGAGACCTTCGGAAGCCGGTTGTTTGCCCCATGAATCCCTTCACAATACCCACATGGTTCTGCGTCAGCATAGAGGGAACAGGGTCGTATTTTGCTGAAAACTCGAACAGCGTGAAATAGTCCGCTTCGGCGCCACGGGTAGTAGGACGGTCGCTGGGTGGCACATCGATATTGGAAAATTCATACACAAACGGATCGGTGATGATAGTGAATTCCTCAAAGGCGAAACTTTTACTGTAGTCCATTCTGCTCTCGGCATTGTGTTCAGCAGGAGTTCCATCTATAATAGCCTCGGTGATGTCGACACCTTCCGCTGTTAGGGCGATATCGTAGGAGTCGGTGGCGGAGCACATGGCAAAAAGGAAGCCGCCTTTGCCGACGAAATCCCGAATCGTCCTCGCCACAGCTTTCTTTTCCTCACTGACGGAGGCGAACCCCAGCCGTTGAGCCATGGTTTCAAACTCCAGTTGCTGCTCCACGTACCACGGTGCGTTGTGAAAGTTTCGGTAAAACTTGCCGTACTGACCCGTGAAATCTTCATGATGGAGATGGAGCCAGTCGAAACGGTCCAGCTTGCCGAGAAACACTTCATCGTCCCACAGCTTCTCATAGTCCACTTCTGCATAGGTGAGGGCCAGGGTAACGGCGTCATCCCACGGCTGTTTGCTTGGCGGCGTATAGATGGCGATTTTCGGCGCTTTCTCCAATAAAACAACTTCCATATTGTTGGCGTCAACTTCAGCATAGATACCGATGGCCGACTGACCATCCATCGGTTCCACGGTAACGCCCCGAATCCTCGCTTCCCTGGTAATTGCGGGAAATTCATCCAGCATAAATGAGCCTCCGCGATAGTTCAGAAGCCACTCCACGTTGATGTCTTGAGTGAGGATCCAGTATGCAATACCGTAAGCTTTTAGGTGATCCTTTTGAGCCAAGTCCATAGGAATAAGGATTTTATTTCCTGAGAGGAATGAAAAAGAGAGGAAAACTATCAACACAAGCCGTTTCAATTTAATTCATTCCTTTTTGTGATTTCGCGAAGACGGTACCGTACCGGTTCCGTCAATAGGCTTTCGGGATACTCTTCCAGCACCTTGAAGTACCACACCTCCGCCTCTTCATTGTTGAAAAGATATCGGTCGTACACCTCGCCTGTCATGACGGCGGCAAGATCTCCCAAGGGGGAATCCTGTATGGCGGCGAGCTGCTCCACGGCCCTGGTGTAATTCCCGAGCTCAAGTGTCAGCTGCGCCCTGCGAAAGGCGGCCTCATCGGCAATGGGTGTTTCGGGGTATGCGTCTACCACAGATCTGAAGAAAGAATCCGCCTCACTGCGCTTTCCCTGCCGCAGAAGCCGTTCAGCCAGGATGTAACTCTGAAACGCATCCTTATCAATCTGATCACCCCGAACATAGTTTTCTTCAACAAAACCCTTCAACTCAAGGGCATCATTGAAGTAAGGATCGCCCAGTTCCAATGAAGAGAGCAACTGATCCAGGATCACAAGTGTGCTGTCAATATTGCCATAGAGAAAGTGAACCTGGCACAGCTTGAACTTGAGTGATTGCCGCTCCTTTTCTTGCCCGGTTGATGACAGTGCGTCCCGGAGATGGTTCAGGCCCGAGGAGAAATCACTTTTCGCCATAAATACATCGGCTAATCTGAGATTTGAGCGGAGAGCCAGATCTCTATCTTTCGTGGCACCGGCGGAAGCCGAAAAGGCGGTCATGGCCCCATCGAAGTCCCGGGTAATCTTGTACTTAATCTCACCAAGACGAAAGTGCGCCTGAGGAGGGAAAGTGGTGGAAGGCAGCGTCACGAGGATGGAGTCGTAGAGCGAGAAAGTGTCCTCCAACGGTTTAACTTCAATGGACTTAAGTGTAGTGAGATGATCTTTAAAAACCATATTGCCGGGAAAGTATTCCGCGAGCGGTGCCCATTGCTGGCTCGGTGTAATCTGCTGCTCATATGTAAGAGCGAGACCGTAAAGCGCCTCACCGGTGATTCGCTTGAGATTATTAGCGTTACGAGAGAAGGAAGTACTTTTCAGGGTGTCCAGCACCATGGTGAACGCCTTCAGGGCGAGGGGGAGAGATTGCTCCTTCCTGAGATTATGGGCGAACCTGATCCACCGCTCCATATTTTTCACTCCCGTCACGCCCAGTGCTAAATGTTGATTATAAGCTTCGGGATAGCGCTGTACCTTGAACAGAAAATCGCTGTATAGTAAACGGACAACGTCTTCACTCACTGCCCTATTATTCATGAGAGCTTTCTCGATATTTTGATGACTCTCCTCCCGGTCAGACATTCTAAGTATTTGAGATGATATCGTCCGAATTTGTTCAGGATGGTACGACGCGTATGTGACAAATTCCTCTGTGGCGCCGCTGTAATCGAGATTGCGCATATGGATGTTTCCTAGCTCCAGGCTCAAGAAGGAAGGGTCATCGAAATGTTTTCGCCCTGCATCCACCAGTTCATTCATTTCTTCGTCCAAGTTGTGCTTTAGATACATCTGGATCAGCATATAATAGATTGACCTCGTTTCGCCAAACTGAAAGCGGAGATTATTCCAGTACTGTTTCGCTTTTTCCCGCTCGTCCATGAGAAGAAAAACTTCCCCGAGCTCAACATGGCTCTGGAGGTCCCTGTTGAAGGTGCGCACTCTCTCAAGCAAGACCACTTTCAGATCTTCATACTTTTCCTGTTTCCGGTAAAGCGCCTTTAACTGTAGGAATATCCGTGTATCTTTCGGATTGACCTCCAAGAGTTCCAGGTAGATGGTCTCAGCCGCTTCCAATTCACCGATTTTCTCAAGTCGAATGGCCTGGCGGAAGCTGTCCTGCTTTTTCTCCAGCATGGGCAGCGTCTTCTGGGGGATTTGCCCGAAAGAGATTGTTAGGGCCACCAGGAGGAGTACAATCTTAACGATTCTCATTTTTCTCCTCTTTCGAAAGATTACCTAAATCTACCAGTGAATTGAAATATCTCCGGATCATTTCCCGGTAATCCCTGGGGTAGCCTGCCTTCATTGCCGTGTTCAGCGCCTCGATGGCCAGATTACGACGCTGGCCGAGATCAGCTGGCAGGCCCGCCGGTCCTTGGCGCTTAATATCACCGGCAGTGACTGCACGTCTTTTTTCTGTCATCTCCTGTTGGCGGAGAGATTTTTGAGCATCCAGCATACGGGTCAGGATGCGGCGCTGCCTTTCGATCGTTCGGCGGTTTACATTGTTTCTGCCAAAGTCTTTGATCACTTCTTCCATTTCGAGACCAATGCCGCCGAGTCGTTCACCTCCCTCACTGGAGCCCCTGATTTCTTTCATTAACTCTTCCAGCGATTTCTTCAATTGTGCCTGATCTCTCTGAAGTCGACGCATAAGCTGTTCCTGAGAAACAGAGGCCATCTGACCCAGTGCCAATTGAAGCGTCTGTGCATTGATTCCTTCTTGGCTTGCCGCCATCTGTTTCATCCTTTCCAAAAACTGTTCAAACCCGGAGGCCGAACCGGACTGGCGAATTTCCTCCATAGCAGCAAGGGTGGCCACGGTGGCTTCATTCAACGCCTCTACTGTTTCACCCTGTTTTCTAGCGGACTCGGAACCATTCCGCTCTTCCAACTTGGTGAGAGATTCATTCATGCCAACCGATGCTCGGCCGATGGCTTTTCCCATCTCCGGCGTGATGGCAAAAGTTTCCCGGGAAAGTGTCATGAGGCTCGAGATGAGCTGGCTTAACTGATCTCGGAGCATTTGCTGGCGGAATGCCATCTGCCCCAACCTTGGGCTATTCCTCGGTAGATCCCGGGTGTCAGCGCGGAGCTGCTCCTGCTCCTTTGAGATAAAGAGCGTGTTGCGGAGAACCTTTTCAAAACGCTCCGCCATGGCATCCGCCGTTTGGGTCCTGAAACTTTCAGAAATATCATTTATCTCAGTCTGGAGGGATCGCAAATTCTCTGCGGCAACCTCTGTAGACTCAGAAGCTCTTGCCATATTGCCGCGGCGAAGAGAGTTCTGAGCTTCCCGCATTTTGTCCGATACTTCCTCGACATCTCGAGATTTGAAGAGACGTTCAAGTTCGCCTGAAGGCATGATGGCGAATGATTCCATGGCATCCGCCGTCTCCTTCATTAGATCTTTGAGCCGCTCGTATTCTTCTCTGTTGCGCTCCTGTTGAGTTGAAAGCCGCCCGCTATTTTCGTCATCAGTTTCCGTAGCAACCTCACTGGCCAGCTTCTCTTGCTGCTCGGTAAGATGGTCGAACCGCGTCACCAGTTCGTTCATTTTTTGCTCAGCGCGGATCCGTTTGAAAATCTCGATGAACCTGTCAATCTGTGCTTCCATGGCGGCACTGTTTCCCTGAAAATCTCTTAGTGCCTTCATTAACTCATCTGTAGAAAGGCTCTCCATGGCATCATCTAGCCCTATCATAGATTCCAGCATCTCTGGCGTGACTATATCCTGAAGAAGCTCATTAAGATTCTTGAATTTTTCCATGAGATTGCTAGAGAAGAGTTCGTGCTTCTCTGCCTGTTCCCTGATCTGGTTTACTGCATCCTGTAATGCCTTTACTTCCTCCAGTTTATTCCTCATCTCTTCAACGGACTGCTGGAGCGTTTGCCTGTCTTCCCACTCCAGCTCTTCCGTTTTCAGTAACCTCAATTCAATATCTTCAACGGCATCATTGATCTCCTCCAGATCCCGGAGCATGTCACCCAAATCTTCTTCCAGCAAATCTTCTCCCTGCTCCATTCTGGCAAAAAGATCAGCTAGGGATGGAAATCTTGCTATAAACTCCTGAGAAAGGGATTTCTTCGGGCCGGAGACCAGATCATTGTCATACGATTCAAAATGGAACTTTACTTCATCCTCGGGCATGAGCTCCAGAAAACTCAAATTCCAGATATAGAATACATCCTGAGATGTGACAACGTTTGACAGGGTTGGGATTGTCTGGACGCTTACCAGGTCCCGGGAACCGACGTAGTCCGGATGTTTGGTCTCATAGACGATCTGCAGATTTGAGAAACCGAAATCATCCTGAATGTGGAGCTGAACCGGGACGGAAAAATCGCTCCCCAGTTCTGTGATTTCTGATGGCATGAGCACTTCAATTGAGGGGAAAGCGTCGGGGATGGGGAGGACCCGGTATTTAATGGGATTGAGGTTTTTGATGTTGCGTTTATCAAAAATATGCGAGGTAATAAAAACTTCTTTAGCCATGGTAAAACTTCCGGAAGCTTGGTTTCTCTGGATGGTGAGACCGATCTTCTCTTCTTTTTTTGAATCGGCGTTGAATGAAGTGAGATATCCGCCGGTCAAATTTTTGTCAGATGACAAGTTCACAGTGACGTGAGAACCTACCAACCCCCTGATCTCAGCCACATTCCCCTCCTGAATAGTCCTCTCCAGGCCTGAATAGGTCGGCGGCTGGACAGTGACCGAGAATTTCTTGATGGTTGGGCGGTCGATCACTTCAATGGTGTGAACCGGTGATGAAATTTCGCCCCACCTTTCCCAGAAGTGCTCTGCTTTTACGAAAGCACGGTATTCAAGATTCTGAAAGATCGGGTCTATCTCGTGGCGGAAAATATCTTTTTCATCAGGTATTAGTGTGGTGACGGATTTACTCTCTAACTCTTTCATTTCGAAACTGAGTGAATCGGGAACCTCTCCTTCCACGGTAAAGACCACAGAAGCCGAATCACCGCCCATGAGATAAATATCACCGCTGTTGCTCAAGATCCTGAAAGGGTGGGGCGGTGAGTAGCTCGATTGAGGATTTAGCCAGTGGCGCGTGGCCACGATGAACTCCGGCAGGAAGGTAAGGGTGACAACAACCGCAAGGATCAAGGTGATAAGAGCAATGCCCCGAGGTCTGCCAGCACCATCGTTTAATAAAACTATTTTGGGTGCCAGGATTGAAAGTTTTGATTTGATCTGCTGCAGAAATTGATCAGTGAGCTCTTTTGAATAGTTGCTGTCACTTTCAATTGATTGTTCAAGCTGCACCGCATTCAATACATCATCTTTCCGCGGGAAGGCGGCTTCGCCAACTTCTGCCGCACACGTTTCAGGTCTGTATCTGGTGATCCGACCTTTTTTTATCAAGGCCAGTGTCACCACGGTGCCTGTGACAGCCAAAATAAGTGTAATCAACCACGCCCACCATGCGCCGTAGCGAATCGCTGGCGAAAGCCAGAAGAGAGTTTCAGCTGACAGCATAGCCATGAGAGAAACCATTAAAACGATGGCAAGAACCCATACCGCAGTGGTGAGGTCGTTGCGAATTTTCTGTATCCGGAAACGTTTGAGTTCAGCGATGACTTTCATCTACTGAATGAGAGAATAGATAAAAATGTTGGCACCCATTTTCAAGGCTGTCAGGCGCTTCCATTCGGGATCATTGTGAACAGATGCATCTTCCCAGCCGTCACCCAAATCAGACTCGTAACTGTAAAAGACAATGAGGCGTTCACCATCGAACAGGCCGAGACCCTGAGGCGGTTTATTGTCATGCTCATGGATTTTGGGCAGCCCGCTGCTAAAGTCAAAATAAGTATGGTAGAGAGGGTGATCGAAAGGAAGTTCGACCCACTCCTTGTTGGGGAAAACACGCTTCATTTCGCGCCTGAAAGATTTATCTAGACCGTAGTTGTCATCGGCATGCAGAAAGCCACCGGAGTGGAGATGACTGCGGAGATTTTCAATCTCACTTTCGCTGAAGCGAACATTCCCGTGGCCTGTGATATAGAGGTACGGGTAGTTAAAAATTTCATTATCCTCCAGAGAAACCCTCGCCTCAACATTGGTCAATTGCACGTTAGTATTTTCATTGATGAATTTCAACAAGTTGGGCAAAGAGCTGGGATCGCTGTACCAGTCACCACCGCCGGAATATTTCACGCGGCAGATTGTGGGTCCCCAGGAATTCTGTGCTGACAGGTCCGGAAAAACCAGCCCGAGGACCAGAGACAGAGTTATCACTCTTGGTAAGGTCATGTTCATGTTAAAGAAGTTACAAATCCTCTTTGTTCCCGAGAGGTGAAAAAGTCCGGTTGGGACTAAACTCTTTGAATTGGTCAGATGATACGGTTATTTTTACAAGCTTATGATAATCCGAGGTATCAATAAAGCATTAAGGATTGTTGTTATTTCCTTCCTGGGTACAGTAGCGTCCCTCTATCCGCAAGAGGAAGAAGTACCTAATGAGAAGCCAGCTGTAGAGGAAGAGAGATTGGAGGCGCCGTCCATAAAACCGGGCCGCAAGCGGTTCAAGCTGAAACTGCCTCCAGCTGCTCAAGAGATGGTCCAGGCCCTTATGCGTGGAGAAAAGAAGGTCGTGGAGGCAGTTTTCAGGCCCATGGAATTCAGAGAACCCATAGCCACTATTCCAGCCGAAGGTCGTTTCGGTGTTGGCTTCTACGGTTGGGATGGACTGAACCCTCTTAAAATCAATCCAACATCGATCAGTTATTCTGAAGACACTGAAGATAAATTGACTGAAATTAGTTTTTCCGGAAGGATGGGGTCATTTCTTGAGATGGAGGGAGGGCAGACCAATCTTTCCTATGCACTTTTTGGAAAGAGTTACACCGATATTCTGACGGGACTTGGCATCAGATATTCCTCCATATTCCCTTTTCCACGTATGGAGATCAGGGATGATCTTATCATAACCGGGCCGCCCAATGTTCCTGAGTCTTGGGGCATTGAACGAAAGTTTTCCCCATCGGTTCTGGAGCTGAATATTGTCTCATCTTACATCATGCGTTGGCATCCGAAATGGT
Source organism: Candidatus Neomarinimicrobiota bacterium (assembly GCA_012964825.1). Classification (NCBI taxonomy): domain Bacteria; kingdom Pseudomonadati; phylum Fidelibacterota; species Fidelibacterota bacterium. The sequence goes on along the minus strand of DTTI01000081.1, from coordinate 35,586 downwards.
TTATTCATCTCAAGTATTCTTATGGTGTCAATTACACTCGCTTTTATAAAGATCAACGGATGGACAGTTCGCCGTACGGAACGGGAACATCATCGGCATACTCTGCCGGACTGAAGATGATCACCGAATCTCCCTCGGAGGCCCGCTATGCTTGGGGTCTTGAAGTAAGACACATCTACCACAGGGTAAATACAATCCATGATGAACTGGAGATCACACCCATCACAGGTATGAGCCTGCCCAACCTTGGTGTTTTCTTCACGTTTAGTGCCTTTTATGGAGGCCGGAAGACAGCGGGAGATGAAGCCAAGAAACTTTTCCTCAATGAAGACTATGTGGCGGCCCGACCGAAATTCAAGGAATTCATGAACACCTATCCGAACCATGCCAAAATGCGCAGAGCTAAGAAGCTATTGGATATTACCAATAAGCGGATCCCGTACCAGCTTTATACAGAAGGGGGCGATCTGCAAGGCAGGAAAAAGATGGACAATGCTGCGGAAAAATATGTTGAAGCACTGACAGCTGCGGAAGACACCTTGAAAGACCGCCTCATGGACAGGCTCGATGAATTGGTGGAACATTACGTTGCTAGGGGCAACGATTTGTTTGAGTTGCGCCGGTATGAAGAGGCATTGAATAGCCTCGGGAAAGCTGCCGCTCTTACAGAGGAGGGCAAGAGAGCACAATATACACTCCGGGCCAAGATCCTCATGGAACAAGGGGGCGACCTTGCTTCTGCAGGTCTTTACAGCCTTGCTATTAGAAAGTATGATGCAGTACCTGCACTAGACAGAAAACTGACAGTGGAAGCCAGGCGCGCCAGTATGAAGGCGGCAGTGGGGATGGTGGGTGACGTCAATGAAGCAAAGGATGTAGCTACACTGCGGTTGGCTTTAAAGTCACTGAAGACAGCCCGGGACATGTTCGCTCCGGCGGAGTTTAAGTACAACAATTACATCACCGTTCTTGAGGAACAGTTGGCCGTCACAGATTCTCTGCAGGTCCGGAGGGAAATGGACAGTTCTTTGGATGAAGCTCGCGAATTTATCGCTCAGCGCCACATGCCCCGGCTGGAGACGGGTATGCTTGTGTCGGAAGTACAGGATCTGATTGGGGAGCCAGATGAGGTGGTAGAATCAACTAAAGGAAAGAACAGGAACTACCAGATGTGGATCTACAACCTGCCTCATAAACAGAAGAGACTTCTCTACTTCGAAAATTACGTACTTTTTAAGATCGAGACGGGATAGCCTCAGAGCAGGTGGGCATTTCGTCTGACGAAGGCGACTTCCTGACCAATCACTTTCAAAACGCCTGTTGCAGGCACGGCAAATAGCATCCCCAGCGGACCGAGAATGGTGCCACCAATGATGAGTGCGATCATGACAATCATTGGGTGAAGGCCCACACTTTTCCCCACAAGTGTGGGTGTAATCAGGTTTCCTTCAATCTGTTGAACTATGATGAACATAAGTAGGATATCGAGGATGAAAAAAGGTGAAGGTATAACACCAAAGAGCATGTGGGAAAGAGCAGTCTCGTTTCCGATATTATTCATGAATGCGATGAGTATGGCCGGTACCATTCCCACAAACGGTCCCACAAGAGGAATGAGATTGGCCAAGCCTGCAATGATTCCTATGAAAACAATAAGTGTAAGATTGGCGCCGCTCAGATTGAGTATACCCAGGCCGATGACCGACATGAGCGCAACACTGGCCGCCGAGAGAAATTGTCCCCTGAGGTAACTTGAGACAGATTTCTCGATATTGAAGATGAGCCTCAAGCCTATTTCAAAATACTTATTGGATATAAAACCCACGAGGCTCTTTCTGAAACCGTGATATTCCGCCAGCAGGATGATTGTAAAGATGAGTATCATGGCGGCATTCAGAACGAAACTCCCAACAGCGCTGGCAAGAGAGGCAAGATTGGTTATCACAGTATTGACGAAACCACTCAGTGTTGAGGCAAAGTCCCCGCCAGTGGGTATCATACCAGTCGCAAAACCCGGCAACGCAGCCATGAATTTTTCCCCGAGATTCTTGAATTCAGCGGTTAGGGTGGCTGGATCTACACGGGAAGAAAAATCTGTGGCCTGAGCGGAAAGTTGTGAGATAAAGCTTCCAATGAAAATTCCAAACCCGGCCAGTACTCCTATTGTGACAAGAAGTACACTCAGTCCTCTGCTGCGGATTCTTTTCTCTAGTGCATCCACTGAGGAGAGAAGCACTGTGGTGAAGAGAAAAGCGAAAACCAAAATCAAGACAACGTTTGAAATATAGGGCCAGATGATCCAAAGGAATCCTGCTAAAATGAGGCCAATAAAGAGGCGATAAATCAGCTGGAAGTAATCAGTCTGCTGTGTCGGCTTCATCGTGCGATTTTATCTGAGCTTCAAGAAGCAGATGGTTCGTGCTGCGTAGTCTCTCACCCAGCATACTGCCCAGGTTCATTAGAATCTTATTTGTCATCTGCGGATTTCTGTCTTGAAGTGAAAGTAGATCAGCTGTAAAAAAACCGATTAATTTCGAATCCGTTGTGGCAAGAGCATTTGCAGATCTAGGTTCATTATCAAAAAGGGCAAGTTCGCCAAAAAAGTCTCCTTCCTTGAGTTCCGCTAATACCTTCTCGTCCCCAGATCTGGTTCCTATGGTGATTTTTATGGTGCCTTTCATGATGATATACATTCCCTCACCAGGGGCACGATTCTTAAACACAAAGTCACCGCTTGCATATGTTCTGTGATGAACCAACTTTTCCAACTCGGTGAATTCCTTTTTACTGAAGTCTTTATATATTGGAACTTGTCTGAGCGTGTAAACGGTTTCACTCTCAGTCCTGTTCCAGTTTCGAAAGAGATTTGGCCAAAGTGCGTTCTTCAATTACCTCTCCCCTTGTAATAGTGTTATTTAGACTTCAAAGTAGTGATGGGCATCAGTTTTGACAAGGTGTTTGAGGGAAGGTTTTCTTGAACGATGAACGTAATTTTGTGTCTTGATGACGCTAATGAAACTCCCGTTAAGTCTTTCATTTTTTCTCTCGCTTTCGGTCATATTCAGTCAGACAGAAAAGATTGAAAAAGACATCCAGTTTCACAATAGCGAGCTGGACCGTCTCAGAGAAGAGATTGCCGATTATGAGAAAAAGATCAAAAATACATCTGACCGTGAGAAAAGTGAGATTGAAAGGCTCAACGAAATTGATGAAGAGATATCCCTTGTGAGAAATCTGATCTACCGTCTCCGTAAGGAAGAGAAAATCAAGGAAAAGGCCATTATCCTAGCCGAGGTCACTATTGAAAAGAAGGAGTCAGAGCATACTTCATTAGTTGACCGCTATGCCAAACGGGTCACTTACACCTACAAAAAAGGGCGACTTTCCGATCTTGAAAAACTGTTAGACGCTAAATCGTGGCGGCAGGCGGTCTATCGAGCCAAGTACATTAAAATCATTTCTGAACATGACAGATCACTGGCAGTTGAGATAAGAAGCAATCTCACCGAAATAGAAGCGAAACGGACCGTTATGGAAAGGGAGTTGACCGATATTAAAAAGATTGATAAGGAGAAGTCGTCTCGGAAGAAGTGGCTGGAGCAGCGCCGGCGGGGGAGGGACAAGGAATTGGACAATCTGAAACGAGATCGTCAGAAGATGTTCGTCGCACTCAACGAGCGCAAGAAGGCTGCGCAACAGATGGCGAGTATCATCTCCCGCCTGGAGCGAGAGCGTGTTGCCCGCATCGCCGAACTAGAACGGCGGCGTAAAGAGATGGAACTGGTGGACTCAGCACCTTTCACAGAATTGAAAGGGAAACTTCCATGGCCTATCGACGGGAAAGTCATTTCACGCTTTGGCACCTACCACAATCCCAATCTTAAAACTGTTACGGAGAATACAGGCATCGATATTCGTGGTTCAGAAGGAACTGAAGTGAGGTCCATCTATGATGGAATTGTGACAACGGTGACCTATATCAGAGGATATGGAAACACGGTGATTTTGGACCACGGTGACAGCTTTTATTCTGTCTACACCCACGTAACGGAAGTTGAAGTGGAAGAAAACAGCTACGTGAATGCCCGGGATATCATTGCTCACGTTGGCGATTCAGGCTCGTTGGAAGGAGCGAAACTCCATTTTGAAATCTGGGGGAACAAGGACAAACTGAATCCTGAACTTTGGTTGAGGAAACGTTAATGAAAACTTATATCCTTGGTCAGGATGCTGTCTGGAATCGTCTGGTTTCCATCAGCCGGGGAGATCGCGTCGGGAACGCTTACCTTTTCCACGGACCTGCCGGTGCGGGAAAGGAAGGGATGGCAATTCAGTTCGCCTCTTTGCTTAACTGCCAAAACCCAACGGACGAACCTTGCCTTAACTGTCCTTCCTGTGCCAAGTTCAAATCTCTTCAGCACCCCAACATCCATATTGTGGTACCCTTCCCGAGGGACAAAGATATCAATAAGAACGACCCTCCTCTCAAAGCGCTCTTGCCGAAAACGCTTGAAATGCTGACGGAACTGATGAAGCAGAAGGGTGGTGACCCTTATATAAAGCTGGAACTACCCCGGGCAAAAACTATCCTCATCAACTCTGTCAGGGAAATCCGTGAAAAGGTTTATCTCAAGGCTGTTGAGTCAGGACAAAAGATGGTTCTCATCTTTGAGGCAGAGAAGCTTATGTCACAACAGGGTGAATCGGCCAATGCTCTCCTCAAAATCCTGGAAGAACCACCTGACGGCACAACTCTCATTCTTTGCACCGAGTACCAGGAAAGGCTTTCCGAAACGATCCACTCCCGATGCCAGTCCATTTTTTTCCCAGCGGTACCGGAGTCTGTCATCGCCCCTTTCCTGGAGGAGAATTTTCAGGTGTCTTCTGATGAAGCGATACTTGTTGCCCACCTTTCTCAAGGCAACGTTAGGATGGGAAAAAGATTGGCAGAGTCTGATCTGACTGCTATTACCGCTACCTTGCAATCTTTGTTGTCTTGGGTGGTGTCAGGAACGGAAAGTGGCTGGCGGAAGTTTATTGCTCATGGTGCCGCCACGTATCGATCTAGTCCACTTGAATTGAAGTTTCAGTTACAGCTTCTAAGCTACTGGTTTCGGGATGCGTTCCATGCTCAAAAACTGAACGGTGAATCAAGTTTCATCCTTTCCATGCTGGAGAAAGAAGTTCGTCAGTTCAGCCATCGGTTCCCGGAGGCAGACTATACAAGAATCATCACAGCGGTTGAGAAATGTGCCGATTCCCTTGCACGAAATTTTCAGCTAAATTTGGTGCTTATGGATCTGCTGATGGAAGTTCGTGACGGATTGAAAGGTGCTACCCGGTGAGCAAGTTCTACATTACAACGCCTATTTATTATGTAAATGATAAGCCCCATATCGGCCATGCGTACACCACGATTCTGGCCGACGTGCTTTCCCGGTATCACCGTGCCGGAGGCGAAAATGTCTTTTTTCTCACCGGGCTGGATGAACACGGACAAAAAGTGCAGCAGGCTGCGGAAAAAAGGGGTGTGGATCCTAAACAGCACTGCGATGAAATGGCGCCTCGGTTTCTTGAACTTTGGGAGAAACTCCATATATCCAATGATGATTTCATTCGCACTACGGAAGACCGTCATGTAAAAGTAGTGCAAAACATTTTGCAGATGGTTCATGATAACGGGGATGTGTACGAGGATGAATATGAAGGTCTTTATTCCGTCTCGGAAGAACGGTTTATCACCGAGAAAGAATTGGAAACAGGAGAGTTTCGTGACATCAAGAAACTGAAGGAGAAGAACTTTTTTTTCAGGATGTCCAACTACCAGCAGGCACTCATTGATCATATCAATGACAACCCCGACTTCATCCAGCCGGAGCATCGGAAAAATGAAGTCCTCGGTTTTTTAAAGCAGCCTCTCGGGGATTTGTGCATTTCCCGTCCGAAGTCCCGCCTGAGCTGGGGAATTGATCTTCCTTTTGACACCAACTACGTCACCTATGTCTGGTTTGATGCGCTGATCAACTATGTGACGGCGACCGGTTTTGGCACGGATGATGAATCCTATAACGAATGGTGGCCCTGTGAATATCATCTTATCGGGAAGGATATACTGATAACACACACTGTCTACTGGCCCACCATGCTCATGTCCGCAAAGTTGCCACTGCCAAAGTCCATCTTCGCCCACGGCTGGTGGCTTTCGGGGGAATCCAAAATGAGTAAATCGTTGGGTAATGTGGTAAATCCTCTTGATCTGATCGAAGAATATGGTGTGGACCCTGTCCGCTACTATCTTATGCGGGAGATGGTCCTTGGCCAGGATGCTAGCTTCACCATGGAATCATTTATAAGGCGCTACAATAGCGATCTGGCCAACGACCTGGGCAATCTGGTGGGGAGGGTTAGCACGCTTATTGACAGACACTTTGATGGTATGGTGCCGCCGAAAGGCGATCTGACTGATACCGAGGCTGAATTGAGCAAGAAAGCTGACAGTATCTCCGGTCTTGTGACGGATAATATTTCGAACATGCGTTTGAGTGAAGCGGTGGAAGAAACATTACAGTTCGTTCGGGCTATCAATCGATATATGGAGGAGACGGCGCCGTGGAAGCTGGTTAAGAGTGACACCGGCCGGGCCGGAACTGTCTTATACACCGCTACCGACTGTCTCCGGCAAGCTGTTGCTCTTTTGCAACCCATTATGCCTTCACGGTGTGAGAAAATTCTACATATGCTTGGTCTGAATATGGTATCGGCCAAAGAGTGCTTGGAAGCAGGAACACTGCTGGGGGATTTTGAAATTCCTTTCCCGAGAATTGAATTGCCGGATGAGGACCTCGATGAAGTCAAAGATGTAAAGGAGAACGTGATGTCTGACGGAAAGATTTCCATTGAAGATTTTGCCAAAGTGGACCTGCGGACTGGTGTTGTTACCGCCGCTGAAAAGGTTGAAGGTGCCGATAAGCTTCTTAAGCTTGAACTAGAGGTGGGCGGGGAAGCGCGGCAGATTGTAGCCGGTATTGCAGAACATTATGCGCCAGAGGATCTGGTGGGAAAAACAATTGTTGTTGTTGCAAATCTTGAACCTGCTGTTATCAGAGGGGTTGAATCGAATGGTATGCTTCTAGCGGCAAGCAGTGTCGGTTCAGTTGTGGTTGTTACAGTGGACGATCCAAAAGTCGGTTCCGGCATCCGTATTTCATAAAGCTGAACTTGTCTCGTATCTAATCACATGTACATCGATACCCACGCTCATCTTTATTATGATAATCTGAAAAATCAACTTGCTAAAGTTGTGGAACGGGCAGAGGCTGCCGGGGTGACACAGATCATCTGCGTTGGCACCGATCTGCCGTCATCTGAAACGTCCATTTCAATTGCCGAAAAGTACGATGCCGTTTTTGCCACTGTTGGCGTCCACCCTCACGATGCCAAAGATGCTCCTGACGATTATCTCCATCAACTGAGGGATCTGACGTCCCATTCCAAAGTTGTGGCGGTGGGGGAGATGGGTCTTGATTATTTTAGAGACTTTTCTCCCAGGAATGTGCAGAAAGAAGTATTCCAATCTCAACTGGCGCTCGCTCGGGAACTGGATTTGCCGGCGGTGATTCACAACCGTGATGCCGATGAAGATATTTTAAAAATTTTGGAAGAGGTCCGTTATGAAAAGTCTGTCCTCCACTGTTTTTCCAGCAACACAGAGATGGCTGGGAGAGCCATTTCCCTTGGGTGCCTTCTATCTTTCACGGGGAATGTCACTTTTGGTAAGAACCACACCGAGTCCGTTCTATTAACCACCCCATTGAATCGAATCATGCTGGAAACGGACTGCCCCTTTATGACACCAGTACCTAATCGTGGGAAATTGAATGAGCCTGCAAACATTCTCCACATCGCTCAGTGGATTGCTAAAATAAAGAGAATAGATGTTTCAGAAGTGGCAGAATCGACAACGTCAACAGCTCAATTCTTCTTTAATTTACCTGTGTGAAGCGCTCAGCAAAAAAACGGTGGGGCCAGCATTTTCTGACGGATACAAATCTTCTTAACAAACTGGTGGAGCTTATCAATCCAACCAGTGAAGATTCCATTCTTGAAATCGGCCCCGGTGGTGGTGCACTCACTGAATTGCTGGCGCCAATAGTTAAAGAGCTGGTGGGTATCGAGATAGATAGGGAACTGTACGGACATCTCAAGGAGCGGGATGATCTACCAAACTGTCAGTTTGTGAACAGAGATTTTTTGAAGGTCGATCTGGAGGAGATTCCGTTCAAGGGGGGGCAGGTGAGAGTCGTGGGCAACCTCCCTTACAATATTACGTCACCGATTCTGTTCAAACTGATGATACAGGATCCCTTCTGGTGCGACTGCCACTTCATGGTTCAAAAGGAAGTTGCTGAAAGAATGGCAGCTAAAGCTGGTACAAAAGCTTACGGCCGATTGTCAGTGAATCTTCAGGCTGTGGCAAAAGTGAAAATTGTTCTCACTGTTCCGCCTGAAGTGTTTGTCCCAAAGCCGAAGGTCGATTCTGCTGTAGTGAAAATTCAACCGAGATCCTCCATTTTCGATTCACCCCGAGAATTGGAAGCCTTGCAGGAAATTACTAGCCTTGCTTTCGGTCAGCGCCGTAAGATGCTCAGGAATTCTCTTGCCTCCCTGGAAATCGACAGTTCATTTTTCGATCTGACACTCCGCCCGGAGAAAGTGAAGCTGGAAGAGTTTACAATAATGGCAAAATGGTTTGTGAAGAGTAGTCACGTTATTAAGTGATAATCTTTCGGCCCGTTGGAGAATTCCCACAAGAATAGTAAATTTCGCCTCATAAGGGGAGCGGGAAAGCTCGAATTCAATAAAATAAAGGATGTTTAATGCCATCTGATGCAAATAGAAGTTTAAGTCGTTATCTCGAAGAGATCGGTAAGTTCGAGCCGCTAGAGCCTGCTCGTGAGATCGTTCTTGCTCAGCTGGTGAAGCAGGGTGATGCTGAAGCGCTCAATGAACTGACAGAAGCGAATCTCCGTTTCGTCGTTTCTGTGGCCAAAGATTACCAGGGTCAGGGTTTACCGCTTACCGATCTAATCAACGAAGGTAATCTGGGTCTTATCAAAGCTGCTGAGCGGTTTGATGAGACGCGCGGTTTCAAATTTATCTCCTATGCTGTCTGGTGGATTCGTCAATCCATTCTTCAGGCGCTGGCGGAGCACTCTCGTATAGTACGTCTCCCCCTCAACCGGGTCGGGACTATCAGCAAGATTACTAAAACAGCGGAAAACCTTGAGTCAGAATACCAGCGTCCGCCTAATGAAGAGGAAATTGGTAAGCAGCTGGAAATGCATGGGGAAGAAGTGACTGATGCTATACGCATTTCAAGGCGGCATCATTCGCTCCATGCTCCTTTTAGGGATGGCGACAAGAATTCACTTATGGATGTTATTGAAGATGGTAATCAGCGTCCACCGGAAACAGGACTCATGAGTGAGTCGCTAAAAGAAGAGATTCGCCAATGTCTTGAGTCCCTTAAGGATCGTGAACGGGATGTGATCAAGATGTATTTTGGTATTGGACGGGACTACGCCTTGACGTTGAACGAAATTGGTGAAGAGTTTAATCTTACTCGGGAACGAGTCAGGCAGATCAAGGAAAAAGCTATTCGCCGTCTCCGTCATAAGTCTCGCAGCAAAAACCTCCGGAACTATCTGGGATAGGGAGGAGGTGTTTTGAATGGTTGAAGTTTCAGTAAAAAAAGGTGAGGAACTCCAAAGAGCTCTTCGGCGTTTCAAAAAAAAGTACGAAAAAGCGGGGATTTTAAAGGAAGTAAAGAGGAAGTCATTCTACTTAAAGCCGAGCGCTGCAAAAAAACTGAAAAAAGCTAAGAGTCGTAGATAGCACCCTCCTTCCCAACCCTCCTGATACGACTCTTATGTAAAATCCAGGTTCGAGCAATCGGATCTGGATTTTTTTATCCGAAATTGTGCCTGTTAAATGTCGGCGGTCCTAACTTCTTTAAGTAATTCTTCTTAAGAAAGTCTCGTTATGTTGATTGAATCCATTTCCGGAGTGCGGGGCACCGTCCCAGATAGCCTCAACGGTGAGATCGTGGCTCTTTACGCCGATGCATTCCACCGTTTTTGCTCCGAAGGTGATATTGTTGTCGGGCGCGACAGTAGATCTTCTGGCGACGAGTTTCTTTCCGTAATTGTTCAAAGACTCATAGCACTCGGACGCAATGTTCACCACTGCGGAATTGTTCCTACCCCGACTGTTCAGTATGTGGTGGATGACAGTGAAGTGGTGGGAGGAATCATAGTGACTGCCAGCCACAACCCGGCCGAATGGAATGGACTGAAATTTGTCGGATCTGATGGTTGTTTTCTTAACGGCTCCCAAGTAAAAAAGTTGATGCAATTGAAGAGCGGGGATAGTCCTGAACCGGTGGATGGGAAGGGAAAACAGGTTCGAATGGATGACGCTATCCAACGCCACATTGCCAGAATCTGTGATGTGAGTTGGATTGACCTGGAAACCATCAGACAGCGGAAATTCAAAGTCGCTGTGGATGCAGTGAATGGAGCTGCAGCTGTAGCATTGCCCGAACTTATTAAAAGACTCGGTTGCGATGTGGTTTCTATCAATTGTGAACTGTCAGGTGAATTCACCCGAGGCACTGAACCGCTGCCGGTAAATCTATCTGACCTTTCCCAACTTGTTCAACAGGAGAATTGTCATGTCGGCTTTGCCACAGACCCAGATGCGGACCGGCTGGCGGTGATCGATGAAAAAGGAAAACCTGTTGGTGAAGAGTATACCCTTGTCCTCGCGCTGGATGGCTTCCTTTCAATATTCGGCAGTTCTGAGATGGTGGTGACAAATCTTTCAACAACGCTGGCTGTTGATAAAATTGCCGAGCGCTATGGTGCTCAAGTTACCAGATCGGCGGTGGGTGAAATCAACGTTGTTGAGATGATGAAGAAAACAGGCGCCTCCATGGGAGGCGAGGGTAACGGGGGAGTTATTCTTGAAGAGGTACACTTGGGCCGGGATTCTCTTGTTGCCGCTGCCTCTATTTTGCACCGGCTGGCGCAAACTGACAGCAGTCTCAGTGAAGTGATGAATGAACTGCCGAAATTCGAGATTGTTAAAGACAAGATTTCTGTTGAGAAAGTTAATGGCGAAACGCTATTTCAAAAGATTTCCGACTCATTTGATGGTGCCCTAAAAGATGAAAGGGATGGGCTGAAACTGACTTGGAATGACAGGTGGATTCACATCCGAAGATCCAACACCGAACCGATTATGCGGATTTACACTGAGGCGTCCACTGAGAAAGAGGCGCTGGAGCTGTTCGAAAAAGTTAAATTGATCATTCAATCTTGAATTATAAGGATTTGTCATTGGAATGAAGATTTCATCTTCCCAGCTTGCCGGAATCATTGACCATACACTTCTTAAACCGGATGCTATATCTGAAGAGGTTACGCATTTGTGCGAAGAAGCTTTGGAGTTCGGTTTTGCGACTGTCTGTATTAACCCTGTACATGTGCGGCTGTGTGCCGATCAGTTGGCCGGCAGTGAGATCGGCGTCTGTACCGTGGTTGGGTTTCCGCTAGGAGCGAGTTCCACAGCGGAGAAGGCGGCGGCTGTATCACAAACTCTCGAAGATGGCGCTGTTGAATTCGACATGGTTATGAACATAGGTGCCTTTAAAGATGGAGACTTTGCCACCGTTGGGAGTGACATTGAGGCAGTGGTCGAAGCAGCAGAATCGAACACGGTAAAAGTGATTATTGAAACGTGTCTCTTGAAGGATGATGAAAAGAAGGAAGCTGCACTGATCGTTCGTGATTCGGGAGCAAACTTTGTAAAAACATCCACAGGCTTTTCTTTAGGGGGAGCCACCCTGCTCGATGTAACGCTTCTTCGGGAGACAGTTGGTGATAACATGGGTGTGAAGGCGTCCGGTGGAATAAAATCATTCAGGCATGCGCTGTCACTGTTGGAGGTGGGCGCCAGCCGGCTGGGGGCCAGCGCCGGGGTTTCCATTGTAACGGAGGCGCAACTTTCGAGCGACTCCGACAATTGATCTGAAAGTGAGATAGATGACGCCTCGTCCGAAAAAAGGGGATGAGCTTGAACTGACCGTCGAATCCCTTGCTTTCGGCGGCAAAGGTGTAGCTCACCTGAACGGCTATGTAATCTTTATCAAAGGCGCACTTCCAGACCAGAAGGTGCTGGCTCGGTTGACGAAACGCCGGAATGGCTACGGCGAAGCGAAAACCCTCGAAATATTGAAGGAGACTCCATCCTACATAACCTCAAAATGTGACCACTTTCCCACCTGTGGCGGATGCTCATTCCAGGATTTCGATTATTACGCCCAGATCGAACAGAAAAAGGCACAGGTTATCGATCTTTTCAGGCGTATTGGCCATATGGACAAACCAAAGCTCAATCAGGTCGTCCCTGCGGAGGAAATATTTCACTACAGAAATAAGATGGAATTTTCTTTCTCCAATCGGCGGTGGGTTCTGCCGGAAGAAGAGGAAAACGCTGAAGCAGATTTCGCTTTGGGCCTGCACATCCCCGGCCGATTTGATAAGATTCTCGATATTTCCACATGTTGGATACAGAAACCGGTAGCCAACGAAATCCTCAACACTGTCCGCAATGTGGCCCAGAAAACAGGATTGGCGCCGTACGACATTCGTGAACACAGCGGTTACTTAAGACATCTAATTATTCGATTGGGTGAGAGGACAGACGAGGTGATGGTAAATATTGTCACTTCGAGAGAAGAGAAAGAACTCCTGGAGCCGATTGTTGAAGGTATAAAGAAAGTTCACCCATCGGTCACATCTATTGTTAACAATATTACCAGACGGAGGGCGGGCGTTTCCTATGGGGAGTGGGAGGTGTTGCTCCACGGCCGTCCAACCATCACGGAGCGTCTAGGTGACTTCACTTTTGAAATCTCCGCCAATTCATTCTTTCAAACGAATAGTGTTCAGGGTGAGAAACTCTACAAAATCGCACGCGATTTTGCGGAATTTCGAGGCGATGAAATTCTGTATGACCTCTACTGTGGTACGGGCTCCACATCCATTTTCATGGCTCAGCAGGTGAAGCAAGTGTACGGTTTTGAAGTAGTGCCGCCGGCAGTGGAAGATGCTGTCCGTAATGCCGTCTCCAACGGAATCATTAACTGTCGATTCTTTCCAGCTAATCTTGATAAATTCTTCAGGAAGTCATCCATTCTTTCTGAGATCGAACCTCCTGATATTGTTTTTCTGGATCCGCCTCGAGCGGGGATGCATCCAAAGCTGGTGAATGATGTGGTGGACATGTCGCCTGAGAAGATTGTTTATATTTCCTGTAACCCTTCAACGCAAGCCAGGGATGTGGCTCTACTTTCTGAAAAAGGATTCAAGTTGAAGAATCTTGCTATGGTGGATATGTTCCCGCACACGCCCCATATTGAGACAGTGGCCCTGCTCACACATCATTGATAAAAGGTAAATGTCAATAATTTGTTTTTTTCGGGGGAAATATCACCTCTGACCCTTCAATTCTTACATAATTTCAAGCCCAATCACTAAATTAGCCTGATGATACGTTTTCTGAGGATTGTCATGCGGAGCCCCTTCGCTCAGATTATTACAGTAATAATTGTGGTGATGATGCTTGGAGGTTGGGCCATCAGCAGATTGGAGGTTCCTCCTGTCGGGGAACCGAAACTTGCAGAGGGAAATAATCCCTTCTGGTGGGCCATTGTTACCATGACCACCGTGGGATACGGTGATTTTGCTCCAAAAACTCCGGAAGGTAGGTTACTGGCCATTGTTATCATGTTTGCCGGTATTTCGCTGACTGCACTTATGACGGCAACAGTATCCTCGATTTTCGTAGCAAAAAGAATTCGGGAGGACAAAGGTTTGGAAGCACTGGATACAAAAGATCATATACTTCTCTGTGGTTGGAACAGAATGGTTGACAGTCTCATCGACTCATTGCAGTCAATGAATGAGTCTGGCAAACTTGATATTGTCATGATCAATGATGAAACTGAGGATGCAATCTCGGCCATCCGAAACAAGTACGGGAATGTGAAATTTCAGTTTGTAAGGGGAGATTTTACCCGCGAGGCCATTTTGGAAAAAGCAAATCTTGAAAAAGCGAAAATAGCTGTCATTCTTCCGAACGAAGGATTGGAAGCTGGTGGTCATCCTGATGAGAAGACAATCTTTGCTACGCTGACGATCAAAACGATGGCTCCCAGCTGTCGTGTTGTTGCCTATATAACAGAACGTGACAATCTGACACATATCCGCCGGGCGAATGCTGATGAGGTGATACTCAGCGACGATTTTGGTGCATACATGGTGGCATCACATGTCATTGATCCGGGAGTTCCGCAGACGATGGAATCGCTCTTGGATTCTCACCAGCCAGGCACACTGAAACGGGTGTCAATTCCGGAAGAGTTTGTTGGCGAATCATACAATAAATTGTTTGATCATTTCCGTTCGAAGAGGTGGGTGCTTATCAGTGTATATTCGGAAGATGAACAAATCGGGATTGGAGAAATACTCTCGTCCGATTCCTCCGCCTTGGATGCCTTCATTGAGAGAAAACTTAAGGAGGCCGGGCACTCTCTTGGCGATGAAAACAAGACGGCCGTGGTTGTCAACCCCACAGACGATTATGTCATCAAAGAAAATGAAAGAGCGGTTGTCATTCAGTAGGTGAAGGTATGAGCGAAAACAGAGAATACTCAAAATACAGGATTTTCAACGGTTTGGAAGATAAACAGATCGGTCACTTCGAAGAGGTAATTAAGGTGAAAACATTCCCTTCTGGAGAAGTGATCTTCGAAGAAGGTGATGTTGGCGACTCTCTCTATCTATTGTTGGAGGGGAAGATAGAAATTAATCAGGCGCTGACGCTTCAGCTAAGCAAAGGTGATTATGATACTCGTGAGAAGGCCATAATAAGTCTTTCCAGTGATATTCACCCTGTTTTTGGTGAGATGTCCCTGCTCGGTTCCGATGACAAACGGACAGCCGCAGTGAAGGCCATCACCGACTGTGAGATGGGAATCATCATGAAGGATGACCTTTTCGCGATTTGTCAGTCCGATCCTGATATTGGTTACGCTATTATGAAGAATGTAGCTTCTATTGTTACAGATAATCTTATCAAAGCGAATACAAATGTCCTCAAGCTTACAACAGCCTTCAGCCTGGTTTTGGAAAAATAGAGAACCTTTACTGGATGTCTTCTGACGACAAGATTTCGAAGATCTATGACCCTAGTCGAGTTGAAAAGGAATGGTATGATCACTGGCTGGATCGGGGCTATTTCCATGCTGAAGTAAACAGCGACCGTTCACCTTATACTGTTGTCATTCCTCCTCCCAACGTTACCGGCAGTCTCACTATCGGCCATGTGCTGAATAATACCATTCAGGATGTACTGGTTCGCCGGGCGCGCATGCAGGGGCGTGAAACCTGCTGGATCCCGGGTACGGATCACGCTTCTATCGCTACTGAGACGAAAGTGACAAAGATGCTGGCGGTTAAAGGGACAGATAAGAATGAGATCGGCCGAGAGGAGTTCCTTAAGTGTGCCTGGGAGTGGAAAAATGAGTACGGATCACTGATCATCCAACAGCTCAAACGGCTGGGATGCTCCTGCGACTGGGAGAGAGAGCGGTTCACCATGGACAATGGCTATTATCGTGCTGTGATTACCGCTTTTGTGAAACTTTATGACAAGGGGCTCATCTACCGAGGCAAGCGTTTGGTGAACTGGTGTACTGCGACGAAATCAGCCATTTCAGACGAGGAGGTGATTTATAGGGAAGTTCAGGGGAAACTATGGTACCTGAAATATCTATTATCAGACAGTGATGACTATGTAACAGTTGCCACCACCCGTCCTGAAACCATGCTGGGAGATACCGCCGTTGCAGTTCATCCCGGCGATAAACGATTTAAAAACTTCGTTGGAAAATCGGTGATGCTACCGCTAGCTGAGAGGAAGATTCCCGTTATTGCCGATGATTTTGTGGACCCTGAGTTTGGCACCGGCTGTGTGAAGGTGACTCCGGCCCACGATTTCAACGATTTCCTGATCGGCAAGCGCCACGATCTTGATTTCATTAACATTCTGAACCCCGATGGATCCTTGAATGAATCTGTGCCGGAACAGTTCCGGGAGCTGGACAGATTTGATGCCCGGGATAAAGTCGTGGAGGCCCTCACAAAATCAGGAGCACTGGAAAAAACAGAAGACTATACAACAAGCATTGGCTATTCTGAGCGGGGGGATGTTCCCGTCGAACCGTACCTTTCTGAGCAGTGGTTCATGGCCATGGAAAAGCTTGCCAAGCCGGCACTGGAGGCGGTCCGAAAAGGTGATATCAAGTTTAACCCTTCCCATTGGTTAAAGACCTATGAACATTGGATGACCAACATTCAGGACTGGTGCATCAGTCGCCAGTTGTGGTGGGGACATCGAATACCTGTCTGGTATTGCCGCGGAAATGATATTGGAAAGTGTGAACTTGATTGCAAGGATCCCATCGTCTCAGTAGATGAACCGGAATCATGTCCTGCCTGCGGGTCGAAAGATTTGGTTCAGGATCCTGATGTTCTCGATACTTGGGCCAGCTCATGGCTGTGGCCAATCGGTGTTCACAACTGGCCTGAAGAGTCCCCCGATCTTGACTACTTCCATCCCACGGATGATCTGGTCACCGGTCCCGACATCATCTTTTTCTGGGTGGCGCGAATGATCATGGCGAGCCTTGAGTTCAAAGGTGAAATCCCCTTTAAAAATGTCTATTTCACCGGCATGGTTCGGGACATGCAGGGGCGTAAGATGAGCAAATCGCTGGGTAACTCCCCCGATCCTCTGAAACTCATGGATAAATACGGTGCCGATGCTGTTCGCTACGGCATTATGCTCATTGCACCGCAAGGACAGGATATACTGTTTTCCGATGAGCGGATGGAAATCGGCAGGAACTTTATGAACAAACTGTGGAATGTATCTCGGTTTCTGGACATGGCAGGTTCTGATATTGATGCAAAACCAGTGGATGAACTTGAAGGGGACAACTTAGATCTCTCCGATAGGTGGATTCTCAGCCGGTTAAACCGGACAATTACTGGAGTGGATGAAAGTTTCGATGCTTACCGCTTCAATGAGACAGCAAAAAAGATTTATGATTTCACCTGGTCGGACTTTTGTGACTGGTATGTTGAGGTGATAAAGTCCCGACTCTATGGCGATGACGTTGACCAGAAAAAAGCCGCTTTCAGCGTGGCTAATCACGTCATGAGGGGCATCCTGAAAATGCTTCACCCCTTTGCGCCATTCATAACAGAGGAAATCTGGAATCGCCTGGAGGGTACTGATAAAGATGAGACAGATCTCATAGTTTCGCACTGGCCAGGTGTCGACGATAAATGGATAGACGAAAATGTCGAAGGGAACTTTGTTGAGATTCAGGAAGTAATTACAGGCGTAAGGACAGTGAGGGCTGAAATGAATGTGCCACCGGGAATGCGTGCCGATCTTCTTATTAGGAGTGATAACGGCCAGTCCCTAAAGTTAAACGAGCGGTTAATTCGTGACCTTGCCAAAGTGGACGACCTCACCATCGAACCGGATGTAGAGCGTCCGGACAAATCGGCTACGGTAGTGGTTGGAAAAAAAGAGATGTTTATACCTCTTGGTGACCTTATTGATGTGGAGACGGAGAAAAAGCGGTTAGAAGAGAAGATCTATTCATTGGATGGACGGTTAAGTGACGTAGCGACGAAACTGAACAATCAGAATTTTGTCAACCGCGCGCCAAAGGAGGTGGTGGAACGGGAAAGGAAAAAGCTCGGCGATATGAAGGAAAATCTTGCTAAACTGAAGCAGAATTATACTTACTTAGAATGAAGAAAACGGCAATCATACTTTTATTAGCATCGTTTGGACATGCACAATCCAGGGATGCCTCTATTACGCTCTACAAGGATGGATACGGTCTTGTTCGTCAGCCCATCACCGTTAAACTGCAACCTGGTTCTAACCAGGTGACTTATCCAAACCTCCCGGACAAAATTGAACCGGCGTCAACTTTTCTCTCCATGTCTGAGGGGGATGTGATCTATCAGAAATTCAACAGAGATATTTTTGACACGTTTGTTTTTCTCAAGAAACAGCTGGGGAATACTGTAACAGCGAAAACAACTGAAGGTAAATCGGTAAGAGGTCAGTTGGTGGGTGTGGACAACAACTGGCTATCCATAAAGTCTAGGAGCGCGGTGCATGTTCTAAATATGAGTGAAGTCATTGAAATTTCTTCTGATTACAAAAAAAAGAGTCCCTCAGTTCGGGCTTCCATGGAATGGACAGTTCAGTCGAAATCCAATGGCAGTGTTGGAGGAGAAATAGTCTATATTTCAGGCGGCTTTGACTGGAACGCCAACTACCGGCTCATCATAGACTCTAATGAGAAGAACGCCATACTTGTTTCACAAGCGATCATTTTCAACAACACAGATCAAGATTTTGTCGAGTCATCCATCGAACTTGTTGAAGGTGACCTTAAACGTAGGAGAAAAGCCACCCATAAAATGTCCCGTATGGCATCCCAGTCGGATAATGCCGCCGAGGCCGTCTTCCAACTTGAGTCGTCCGGCGATTTCGTTCTTTACTCACTGCCCGCATCACTAACAATTCCAAGAAATGAGTCCGTCACTGTTTCTCTTTATGCCGACATGGAGGTCCAGCTCACAAGGATATACTTATTTGAGAATGATGAAACGGCAAAAAGTGAAGAGCCCTTGGCCATTGAAATTTCATTTGCCAACGGCGGCAAAAATATTGATGTGCCTCTCCCCGCCGGCACTTTTCAGATATATCAGCGCACTGAGAGTGGTGGCATCTTTTTCGCGGGGGAGGATCTCCTGCCTCAGACGTCGGTGGGAGAGAGCGTTACCGTTGTGGCCGGCCGTGCGTTCAACGTTATAGGCAAACGGACGGTCATGAATTATGACCGGAAGAAAAAGAGTGAAGAAGCCACCATTCTGCTCGAGATAAAAAACAATCGTAAGGATAAAGTAAACGCCCGAATCACGGAACACATTTTCGGTGATTGGGTCATTCGCGACCCGTCCCGCGATTATCGGAAGGTCGATGCTGAGACAATCCAATTTGATCTGATGCTGGGTGCATACTCTTCAGAGACTGTCACCTATACATACAGGAAAGAGTGGCAGTAAGCCTTCCGCAGGTTCAGCTTCTTTCACATTATATTTACCTTAAAGTTGTCGAAATCAGTCACTCAGTTCCATGAGTTCTGAACAGTCTCTTTCAGCAGACACTTCAGTGCAGTACATTAAGGGCGTTGGCCCGAAACGGGCTGAAATTCTGGGCAAGTCAGGCGTAAAGACAGCTCTTGATCTTTTGTATTATCTTCCCCGCCGCCATCTGGATCGTACTTCCGTCACGCAAATCCGGGATTTGAGTGAAGGGATCACCGCAACAGTGGTGGCAAAGGTAGAAGCTGGTGGCATGAGGTCGGCTCGGGAAAAGAAATACTACCAGCTCATGGTCAACGACAATACCGGTTTGTTAAAATGCACTTGGTTTAACGCTGCCAAGTACATGGAAAAAGTGTTTTCAGTAGGCGATGAAGTGGCTTTCCATGGTAAGATCGATTTCTACAACGGATACCAGATAGTCCACCCCGAGTACGATATATTGAGTGACGAGGAAAGAGAACCGCTGAATACCGGTGCTGTAATTCCCATCTATCCCACCAGCGAAGGCCTTAAGAAGATGGGACTGGAGAGCCGGGGCTTTCGGCGGATAATCAAGGCGTGCATTGATGCATGTGAACTGGATGAGCTGGAGTACATGTCGCAGGAAATGATTGATGAACAGTCTCTCTCTCCACTGGGCAATGCATTGAGTCACATCCACTTCGCCCCGGATGTGGAAGCGCTCAACGGGGCGGTGCGACGTCTCAAATTCGATGAACATTTTTTCCTCCAGCTTCTCATGGCAAGCCGAAAAAAACTCATTACTGAACAGAGCGGGAGGACTATGACGGAAGTGGGTCCGCATATAACAATGATTTATGAAACCCTCGGTTTTGAGCTCACCGGAGCACAGAAGCGGGTTTTGAAGGAGATTCAGGCAGACATGGCATCACCTAAAGTGATGAACAGGCTTTTGCAGGGAGATGTGGGATCGGGCAAAACCATTGTGGCGATTTTTGCCTCGGCTGTGGCTGTGAGCAATAGGGCCCAGGTGGCGTTCATGGCACCCACAGAGATCCTTGCACATCAGCAGTATCATGTCTTCAAATCTTATCTCGATGTCGTTCGAGTGCCCACAGCCTTGCTGGTAGGCAAACAGAAACGGGCAGAGCGAAAAAAAATACTTGACGCTGTTCGTGAGGGACGTGTGAAGGTGGTGGTAGGTACTCACGCCATCATCCAGGATGAAGTGACCTTTAAGGATCTCGGGCTGGTCATTATAGATGAACAACAGCGGTTTGGTGTTCTTCAGCGGGGAAAGCTTCTCAGCAAAGGTGAAAATCCGGATATCCTTTCCATGACCGCCACGCCCATACCCCGGACACTGGCCATCACTTACCACGGCGACATGGACCTTTCAATGCTCGATGAAATGCCCAAACACCGTCAACCATTGACGACGCGAGTGGTGGAAGAGGATAAGATAGACAAAGTTTACAGTTTCATGTCGGAAGAGATGAAAAAGGGGCGGCAATGTATGGTGGTCTATCCCCTTATTAACGAATCTGAAAAGATGGATCTTGAAGCGGCGGTGAAGGGATCTGAGCGTCTTGAGAAGCAATTCTCAGATTATAAAGTGGCACTTTTACATGGTAGAATGAAACGGGAAGAAAAAGATAATATTATGGACCGTTTTGCCGGGAACGATATTCAACTTCTTGTTTCCACCACAGTCATTGAAGTGGGGATTGACGTTCCAAACGCTACCATCATGCTCATCGAAAATGCTGAACGATTTGGGCTCACTCAGCTTCATCAGCTTCGAGGTAGAATTGGGAGAGGGTTAGATAAAGGGTATTGTATCCTTGTGCGGCGAAACATTACTGCGAGTTCCAGAAGACGGCTGGCCATCATGGAGAGAACCACTGACGGATTTGAAATTTCTGATGAAGATCTCAAACTAAGAGGCCCTGGTGAGTTTTATGGGACTCGACAGCACGGTTATCCCAAGTGGAAGATTGCTGATCTTGTAAACGATGGTCAGATCATCCGTGATGCGAGGAAGGCGGCGTTCAAAATTGTAGAAACTGACTCGCATCTCACCGACCCCGCTAACGAAAAAATTCGGTTAAGATTTATGAGGGATTACCAGCAAATGCTCGAAATGGTAAACATAGGTTGAAGGTGAGATGGAAGCTCTGACCCGATGCACTCTTTGCGGCTGCTTAGATCTTCGCCCGGTTCTTTCCATAGGCGATTATGTGGTGTCAGGTGAAAATTTCGACATTGTGGAATGCAATAAATGTGAAGTTCGACTTACAACTCCGGTACCTAAACCAGATGAAATTGACCGCTATTATGAGTCGGATGAATACCGTCCCCATTCCAGCAGTGGATTCAGTTTTTCGGGCATTGCCTACAAGGTTGTACGAGGAATCATGTTGGGGAAAAAGCGTCACTGGATAGAGCGCTTTACTGGAGTGAGGGGTGGATGCCTCCTGGACATCGGTTGTGGCACCGGTGAATTCGCTGCATCCATGCGGGACGGAGGCTGGGATGTGACCTGTGTCGATTCATCAGAGACCGCCCGAAAAACTGCAAAATATCAATTCGACCTTGATGTCATGTCTCCTCAAACCTGGCTTGAGAAAAATGGTGGTTCATTTGACGCCATCACCTTTTGGCACACACTTGAGCATGTCCACGATCCGGAGTTTTATCTGAGCCGGGCTCGTAGTCAGCTCACTGAACAAGGAGGCCTGTTCATTGGTGTCCCCAACTTTACTTCCTACGACTGCCAGGTTTATGGTGATCAGTGGGCGGCTTGGGATGTTCCACGTCATTTGACTCATTTCAGTCCTGCCGCCATGCAGCGGCTTCTTAACAAGTGTGATCTGTCGCTCAGGAATATAAGAGGTCTGCCTTATGATGCGTATTATGTATCGCTTTTGAGTGCGAAGTATAGCAAGCAAAATTCCCTGGGCGCTCTGTTCACAGGCTTCTTTTCCAACAGAAAAGCCAGGGCTGACAGGAAACGGTTCAGTTCGTTAATTTATATAGTTAAACAAAAGTCCTTTAACGAAGGATAGTGAAAGGAAACCAACCACTTAGAAAGGCATTAAAGCGTTATGTCAGAAAATGAAGGAAACGGTGACGAGCATCTTCTTATTCATGTTGTGACCATGTTCACGCAGCAGGCGTGGATGGCCATGGGAAAGCTGAAAAATCCCGTGACGGAAAAAATGGAGCGAAACCTTGAAGAGGCCAGTTTTTATATCGATATCATCGATATGATGAAGAAACGGATGGCGGGGAATCTCTCAGATGATGAGGAGAAATTCCTCGAGTCAAGTCTCAGCGGCCTCAAAATGAACTACATTGAAGAGACGAACAAACCTGAGCCTGAGACTCCTGAAGAAGAATCGCCTGAAGATGAAAAGGACATAAACACCGATGAAGCTTCCACTGAAAAAGAGAATGCGGAAGAAAAACCTGAAGTGCCTGACTCTGGTGAAAATAGTGATGAGGATAAAAAGACTGAGTGACATCTGAGAAGCTAAACAGACTTTTGGCTGGCGCTGTTTTTGCCATCACTTTTCTCATCTACTTTGACACAATGGCGCCCACGGTCTCTTATTGGGACTGCGGTGAATTCATTGCCACTTCCTATATACTGGGAGTACCTCACCCTCCGGGGAGCCCACTTTTTCTAATCATAGGCAGGATTTTCTCCATGCTGCCGTTTAGCAGCGACATTGCTTTCAGAGTTAATATTATCTCGCCGTTGGTGAGCGCTTTGTCGGTCATGTTTCTTTATCTCATTATCGTTCAGCTTGTGCGTCAGTTTCGCGGCAAGATTGAGTCAGTTGCAGACCGATTAATCACTTTCGGCTCCGGCGCAGTCGGCGCCTTTATTTTCGCTTTTACCGATAGCCAGTGGTTTAACGCCGTTGAGGCCGAGGTGTATGCTATGAGCACACTTTCCACAGCCCTTGTAGCATGGCTCATACTGCATTGGGCTGAAAGAGCGGATGAGCCAGGGAATGAAAGGTATGTGCTCCTTATCAGCTATGTGCTGGGTCTCGCCACCGGAATTCACCTTTTGAACCTGCTTGCGCTACCATTTATGGGGATGATCATTTACTTCAAAAAAATCAAGTTTTCCTGGTATTCATTTATTGTCATGGGCGCAATTACTGGGGGCATATTCTTTGGCATCTATTTGGGAATAATCAAAGGGTTCCCGCAGATTGCCGCAAAGATTGGTCTTTTTGGAATGGCTGTTACAATGGTAATTGTTTTCAGCGTTACTGTTTTTGCTATCATTCAGAAGAACCGCCTCGCCTCGCTCATCCTTTCTTCTATTGTTCTGGTGATTGTAGGCTATTCCACCTATGGTATACTTTTTATTCGTTCTTCGCAGGATCCTGCCATTGATGAGAATAATCCTGAGACTGTGGAGCGGGCCATTATATATCTCGAACGTCAACAGTATGGCTCCATTTTTACCATGCCCAGGAGATACAAAAAGGAGCAGGTAGGTTCTTATCCTCACAAAGTTTCCGTTGTGGGCAGGCCCAATAACGGTCAAAATTTTTCTTCCTCCCAAAGTTATAAATATATGTTCCATGATCTTGGCACCCAGCTGAGTTTTCTGTGGGATTATCAGATTGTCAGGATGTATGTCCGTTACTTTCTGTGGCAGTTTTCCGGCCGGGGACCAGCGGGAGACAAATGGGTGTCAGAATTTGGCGCTCTGGAAAAAAGAGGGGAAGATGGTGTCGACTGGAGCCAGTTTGGTTTGCCAATTCCATTTCTTATGGGAGTATTGGGCATGGTCTTTCATTTCAAGCGGGATCCGGAACGGGCGTGGTCTGTTCTGGTTCTGTTTTTCATGACCGGACTTGCCGTCATTTTATATCTTAATCAGGATAAGTTCCAGCCAAGGGAACGTGACTATTCTTACGTCGGCAGCTTTCTTGCCTATTCTATCTGGATTGGCATTGCATCCGCAGCTCTTTTGGATAAGGTGGTCAACACCTTGAAGCAAAAGAATATGGCTTTCAATGCTATGTATGCTGGTGTTGCACTGCTTTTTCTGGTACCGGGCATTATGCTGTCTTCCAACTACCACTCCCACGATCGCTCCGGCAATTATGTAGCGTGGGATTATTCGTACAATATTCTCCAAACATGTGAACCGAACGCCATCATATTCACTAACGGAGACAATGACACATTTCCTCTTTGGTACCTTCAGGAAGTAGAGGGAATTCGGAAGGATGTCACCGTAGCCAATCTCAGTCTCTTGAACACTGATTGGTACATTCAACAGTTGCGGGAATTACGTTCCGGCAGTGAACGATTCATCAATCTTACTGATAAACAGATTTCTGGCAAGAGACCTATCGGTGTCAACCCGGTGGATGGGAAACCGCTTTTTCTTAGGGTGGATCGTTGGAAGAATACGCCCATCACTGTCCCAGTTGCCGGTGATCCTGACAATAAAGAAGGGAAGGTATCCTGGACGCTCAAACCGACCATCGGGGGAGGTGGAATCCGCGTCCAAGACCTGATGATCCTTCACATCATACAGCAAAGCAAGTGGCAAATTCCCATCTATTTCGCTGTTACTGTTTCTCCAAGTAATAGAATTGGCCTGGAAAAATATCTTCAGATGGAGGGTCTCGCCTTTCGGCTAAGGTCTCATAGAGTCTCGGCAGTGAATTATGACCGGCTTGGCAAAAATCTCATGACTGTGGTGGAGGATACTACCTGGTCCACCGATTATGCACCCGGATACAAATATAGAAATTTGGATGATCCTGAAGTTTATCTTAATCCCAATATCCTGAAGTTGCTTCAAAATTACCGCTCTGCATTCATGCAACTAGGAATGGAAAAATATCAGAAGTTGCGTAATAAGCGTAAGGACAGTTTTACTACTGATGACGATTTGGAACGATTTAAATATGAAGCTTTAGAACCACTCAATTTAATGGCGGAGCTTATGCCAGAAGACGTAGTTCCCGTCAACAGCGAAGAAATGAAACTTCAGATGGGCCAGATTTACCACGACTCCGGAGATGTAGAGCGGGGGAAGGAGATACTCAAGCAGTTTCACAACTCCAACCGGCCGGACATTGTGGCTTTTTTACTTCAGACTTACACCGAAAACGGTTACGACAATGAAGCCGTTGATGTTCTGGAAAAGTGGACTTTGAAGTTCCCGGCAGATACAGCTGCCACTTCTCTTCTAAGGCAATATCGCTCGCGGAGCGAATTTCCTGACTCTTGATACCGGCGCAATGCCGTTAGTCTCAATTATTATTCCACACTACAACGGGATCGAGATCCTCTCTGAATGTCTTGATTCGCTGAAAGTCTCTACTTATCCCGAAATTGAAGTGCTTGTGGTGGATAATGGATCAACTGACGGTAGCGCCGATTGGGTGGCGGAGAATCATCCTGATGTTCATCTGATCAAGAATGCTTCCAATGAGGGATTTGCCGGAGGCTGTAACGGTGGTGCTCAAGCGGCCAAAGGTGAACTGCTGGTCTTTCTCAATAACGACACCATCCAGGAAGAGGGCTGGATTGAACCTCTGGTTGAAACGCTTCAGTCAGATCCAGATGTAGCGGCGGTACAGCCGAAAATTCTCAATTATTTTGAAACCGATCTTTTTGATTATGCAGGCGGCAGTGGCGGCGCCATGGATCTGCTCTGTTTTCCCTTTGCCAGGGGGCGGCTATTTCTGACTCAGGAAAAAGATATGGGCCAATACAATGATGAGGTTGATATTTTCTGGGCGTCAGGAACGGCCTTCATGGTACGCCGAAGTGATTTTGAGGCCGCGGGACAATTCGATGAATTGTTCTTTGCCCATCAGGAGGAAATCGACCTTCAGTGGCGGTTGCTTCTCATGGGGCGCCGCGTCATGGTCAATCCCAAGTCTGTGGTGTACCACAAAAATGCTGTCACACTGCCGGCCCAATCCCTTAAAAAACAGTATCTGAATCACCGCAATTCGATGCTTATGCTTCTGAGCAATTACTCTCTCCCGCTTATGCTCTATTTTCTTCCAATTCGCCTTGCCCTTGAGATTGTAGCCATTTTCTACTCTCTGGCCTTGGTCGATTTCCGCCACGTTTTCGGCATCTTCCAATCATTAGTCTGGATTCTGTTTCACCCCCACGTAATTCTAAAACGCCGTCGCCGCGTCAAATCACTCCGACAGCTGAAAGACAGAGAAGTGATCTCCCGTATGTATAAAGGGAGTGTCGTTCTGCAGTATTGGATTTTTAGGAAGCGGAATTACCGGGACTTGGTGTCGAGTCCCGACTGATACTTTTTCTTGTTGTCAGGATCCAGTTCTGACAACCTTTTCAGCATCTTTTTTTTTGATGAAACGCCGGTGGGTAGTTTGCTCAAATCCTCGGCGTGACCGGTAAGAAATATTATTGAGTAGTGCTCACGGGGGAACTGAGTAAAAGTGCCCTCCAGATTTTTCATCATCTCTTTGAACGCCTCATCGGCGCTGTTCAGTTCCCCTTCGTCGATATAGGCCATGGCGTCGTAGAAATGGAATTTAGCCAGCCGCGTTTGGCGGTATTTTGTCATAAGATTTACCAGCTCCAGACGCTCACTCCATCCTCGGCGATACTGAGATGAGAGGCCTCGCAATGCGATCTCCCTTGCCCGCTCATAAAACCGCGTGCCGCCGAACTTTTCATAAGTGTCCGTTTCGCCTGCGATTACGAGGTAGCCGTAAAACTCCAGGGCACTGGCTAGAGGTTCAAAAATGACGGGTGAGAACACCACACTCTGTCCCATGGCGTATGGGAACTGAATAAGTTTGGCGAAGTAACGTTGATCAATACCTGTTGAAAAGAGGCATTGAGCAGAATAGAGCCGTTCACTTCCTTTATCGGCCACACCTTCGAAAATGATCTGAACATTCATTGGGACTTTCAGATCACTGAATTCTTCATCCCAAGGGGTAAGTTTAAAGAAGCTGGTGACTTCATTTGCCAGTGTCGAGGTAGTTCGGCGATCGTTCTCCTTCAATCGCTGAGCGTCCAATGTGACTTGAACATTGCCGAACTGTGCATTTGATAGAGAAACGAAAATCAGGGTTAAGACAAGGGATCGCATACTTACAGGTGGAAGTTATTGCGGGACGGAAGCAGCTTCAAGAGGAATCTTCAGTCGTCCGGGGATTTCTCTTCGGTAACCGTAAATTACCATAAAATGACTAATGTAACATCTCTGCTGGAACAGCACCTTGACGGCTATAAAATTCTCACGGTGGTCATGGATCTGGCTGCAGCTACGGAGAGGGAGGTGTACGTTGTTGGTGGCTATGTCCGGGACGCCCTCATGCTGAGGCCTCTCACAGACATTGATCTCATGGTTGTGGGGGATGGTATCGCCTTTGCCAGAGACTTGGCATCAGTTCTCAAGGAAGGGAAGGTTGTTCCGTTTGATCAGTTTGGAACTGCCCAGATCCTTTTAAATAACGGCATAGTTGAGGTTGCCTCAGCCAGGAGCGAAGCTTACTCATCAGATTCGCGGAAGCCACAAGTTGAAGATGCAGACCTTGAAAAAGACCTCTCTCGGCGAGATTTCACTATCAATACCATGGCTGTTTCGCTGAACAAAGCAGACTTCGGTAAACTTCATGATCCCTACAACGGCGTAAGGGACCTCAACTCAGGTCTAATCAGGACGCCGCTGAATCCAGACACCACCTTTTCCGATGATCCGCTCAGAATGCTCAGGGCCGTCCGTTTTGCTTCACAGCTTGGATTTAAGGTTGATCCTTCCGTCACGGACAGCATCCAGCAGCAGGCGGATCGGATCGAAATTGTCTCAGCCGAACGAATTACCGCCGAGATATACAAGATTCTCGCCTCTCCACAACCTTCCGTCGGGCTTGACCTTTTGCAAAAGGTGGGTCTTATGGAAATTGTCCTTCCGGAGATTTCGGTTCTCTACGGTTTGGAACAGCCATCTGAGTGGCATCACAAGGATATTTTTTATCACACGCTTCAGGTAGTGGATAACATTGCTGAGAAAACGGAAAAAACGGACCTTCGCTTTGCAGCGCTTATTCATGATATTGGCAAACCGAAGACCCGTCGCCTGGATAAAAAGAAAGGGTGGACATTCCATGGCCACGATGCAGTAGGGGCCAATATGGTGGATAAAATGGCGGAGCGGATGAAACTATCCAACCAAACTCGGGAGTTTCTCAAGAAGCTGACACTCTTACATCTTCGCCCCATCTCTCTGGCGAAAGAGGATG
This sequence comes from Candidatus Neomarinimicrobiota bacterium, assembly GCA_012964825.1. Classification (NCBI taxonomy): domain Bacteria; kingdom Pseudomonadati; phylum Fidelibacterota; species Fidelibacterota bacterium. The sequence goes on along the minus strand of DTTI01000081.1, from coordinate 7,010 downwards.
TTACTGACAGTGCCGTGCGGCGGCTGATGGTGACGGCGGGAGAAGAGGTAGATGATTTAATGACTCTGTGCCGGGCGGACATCACTTCTAAGAATCCGAACCTTGTGAAAAAGTACATGGCAAATTTTCAGAGAGTTGAAGCCTTTATGCAGGATGTTACGGAGAAAGATACTTATCGCAAATTCCAGTCTCCTGTTCGAGGCGACCAAATCATGAAAGAATGCGGTCTGCCTCCGGGCAAGACGGTGGGTAAGATTAAGCAAGCTATCGAAAATGCAATTCTGGATGGGGAAATCGAAAATGATTACAATGCTGCCTATGAATATTTTCTCAAAAAAAAAGAGAAATTTTCGGAATAGGAGAAGGTTAAATTCGCTATCTTTTCTGCCGGGCTGAAATTCCCTTGGCGGGGTTGTCTGGTTTGGACGAAAACTTTATGAAGGAACTTGTGGCCTGCCGACTCGTTACTTCCTTTGGTGCTTGAAAGGTTATTTAACTATTTTCCATTCTCGGGTATCATAATAGAAAAACTCCTTAAATCGATAGAGAATGTTTAATCGATTATCTCTTCTCCTCACTGTTGTATCGTTCTGTTTTGGTCAGGAGGTTTACACCCTCGATGACTGCATCCGCCTTGCGCTGGAAAATAACCGAAATCTGAGAGTAGCCCAACTCCAGGTTTCATCAGCCGAAGCCGATAAAAAGGGGTCCTTGGCTGTTATTTTGCCGAGGATAAGTGCTTCTACCGGGTCGTTCCAGCAGGGTTCTTATACCAATCTCCAGTTCGGTATACCTGTGCCGGAATCGGAATACCACTCCGGCTCTATTTCTCTAAGTCAGAATATCTTTGATGGCGGCAACTGGTGGAATCAGATAGCCCTCAGCAAGAACATTTATCAGCTAAGTGTGGAAAATGAACTAGCCACAAGAATTAGCACAGTTCTTGGCGTGAAACGGGCTTATTATGAACACTTGAAGAATATTGAACTGCTGGAAGTTGCCCGCCAGCAGGTTGAACTGTCTGAACAGCAGGTGGAAAGGGTCAGGCTGCAGTATGAGGTTGAAGCGGTGGCTAAAACGGATCTGTTAAAACAGCAGGTACTTCTAGGAGAAGTTCAAGTCCAGTTGCTTAATCAGGAAGCGATTCTGGAGAATTCGATCCGGGTGCTGGCAAACACTATGGGTATAAATGTTAATTCTAAATTTGACTTGTCGCAGGCTGACCAAAAAAGATCAACTCTGGAATCTCAGGATGAACTGTGGAAAATAGTGGCGGAACGCAACCAGGCCATCTTGTCCCGGCGGACGCAGATAACCGCATCGGACATTCGGGTGAAGATTGCCAGGGCGGGATACTTTCCCTCAATTTCTGCTTCACTGGGGTACAGCGGTTCATCAGACAAAATAGATCAGCTTTATTCAGATGTGGATAAACACTGGCGGCAGTCCTTGAGTCTTTCCATATCCTATCCTCTTTTTACTGGACTTCAGCGATCGAGCCAGTTGCAGCGGGCAAAGATAGACGCTGAGATCGCTAGGGAAGAATTCGATAGGCTGACCCGGGACCTGCGGGTTCAGTTTGGCAGTTATTACAGACAGTGGGAGAATATCAGAAGGTCGATTCCAATTTATACGGAAACAAAAGCATCGGCAGAGGAAGATCTTCGGCTGGTTCAGGAAATGTATAATCTGGGAGCCTCAACCATTCTTGATGTTTTAAACGCACAACTTTCGCTGGCACGGGCCAACAGTTCACTTGTTCGTGCTAGCTATGATGAACGAATTCTCAGGTCTGAGCTGAATGCTCTTGCCAGTAGATCATAACTAATGATGAGGTAACATGGAAAAAAAGAAAAAGAATAAAAAGAACAAAAAAAGAAATATAATTATCATTTCTGTTTTAGTCTTAATTGTAGCGGGCATTTCTCTCAAATTCGTTTTTTCATCCGGTGTTAAACCAGTGGAGGTAACGGTGGAAACGGTAGCAAAACGGGAAATTGTTCACAAAGTGACAGCGTCAGGCAAAATCCTACCAGAGAAGCAGGTGGAAATCAGCGCGAATATCAGCGCCCTAATCATGGAAATTTCAGTTGAAGAGGGTGATTCCGTCATGATGGGCCAGCACCTTATATCCCTTGATCGTATGCGATACGAGGCGGCTAGTGAGCAGGCTCATTCACGGCTGAAATCAGCCGAGGCGAATCTGGTAAAAAATACGGCAATGAGAGATAGGGCGGAAAAGCTCTTTTCTGAGCAACTGATTTCCAGCCAGGAGATTGAATCTTCTACGGCCAGTTTCCAACTTGCGGAAAGCGAGGTCGAGATGACAAGGGCGTCTTTAAAATCTGCCATGGATGATCTCTCGAAAACATCCCTGTTGGCACCCAGCAATGGTATCGTAACTGAGGTTAGGAAGGAGGAGGGTGAGATGGCTCTCGGCTCCATGTTTCAAGCTGATGTCATCATGAGTATTGCAGATCTTAGCAAAATGGAAGTGCACGTGGATGTGAACGAGAATGATGTGGTCTCCGTTGAGATTGGAGACATCTCAGAAATTGAGATTGATGCTTTCCAGGATACCTTGTTTTACGGTGTAGTGAAGGAAATAGCTCACATTGCCCAGACGGCTGGTTTGGGTACTCAAGAGCAAGTAACCAATTTCAAAGTGAAGGTTCGCATGATCGATGTGCCTGAAGGTATCCGCCCGGGTATGAGCGCCACTGCAAACATTGTTACCGATAAACGTGTAAATGTCTTGGCAATTCCTATACAGAGTCTTACTGTAAGGCCGGTCGGTTCTGAAAAACAGATGTCTCCTGATAAAGGTGTGTCTGATAACGAATCTGAAGAAAGGTCCAAGGCAAAAGTTCAGGAATTTGAGGAGTTAATTTTTATTCTGGCAGATGAGCCTGGAGGCGTTCTGCGAAATGGTGAGTTATCAAGACTGGAAGATTTAGATAAGATAAAATCTAAAGGTGACTCCAAGTATGTACATATAAGACCGGTAAAAGTGGGTATTTCCTCCGAAACTCATTATGAAGTTATTAGTGGATTGGAAGAGGGTGAAGAGATTGTTGTCGGCAGTTACCGTGCCATTAGTAAGGATCTAAGTCATAATAAAGCCGTCATCACAAGTAAGGATCGCGGGGAGAATAAAAAAGGGTTCAGGATTCAAATTGGCGGGTCTTCAAAATCGGAGAATTAACCATCCCTGACCTGATTTCGCTGACTGGTATTAAGCGTCACTATGACGTAGGCGGCGAAGTTGTTCGTGCGCTTGACGGAGTAGATCTAATCATCCGTCCAAATGAATATATTTCAATTATGGGTCCTTCCGGTTCAGGCAAGTCTACCCTTATGAATATGATTGGCTGTCTCGATACACCTACAAATGGCACTTACGAATTTGAGGGTGAATTGGTTCATGAAATGGATGACAATCAGCTGGCATCAATTAGGAACCGAAAAATCGGTTTTGTTTTTCAGACATTTAACCTACTTCCCAAAGCGACGGCCTTGAGAAACGTAGAGGTACCTCTTATTTATGCTAATATCTCCAGGGTGGATAGACTTGAGCAGGCGAAGGAATCATTAACTGCTGTGGGCTTGGGAGACCGAATGCATCACAAACCCAACGAACTTTCAGGTGGTCAGCGTCAGCGAGTGGCCATTGCTCGGGCATTGGTTAATAACCCGTCTATCATGCTGGCAGATGAACCGACAGGTAATCTCGATTCAAAAAGTGGTGTTGAAATAATGAAAATTTTCGATGAACTGCATGATAAAGGGAATACCATCATTGTGGTAACACATGAAGAATATATTGCTGATCATGCCGATAGAACTATCCATCTGTTTGATGGTAAGGTAAAGGAAGATTTTAGAAGTGAAAAAAAGGCTGAATCGGAGGCAGTTTTTTAGTTTTGTTTGGTCTCATCTGGGAAAATTTCCGTATTTCCCTTTCTTCTATACTTGCTAATAAATTTCGTTCTATTCTGTCTGTGTTAGGCATTGTTATCGGTGTTCTGTCAGTTACACTTATGGGTACCCTGATCTCAGGCCTTGATGCCACATTCGAAAAAAGCATGGCCAGTTTTCGTAGTAATGTCCTTTTTATAAGCAGGATGGATTGGTTTGGTGGTGACTTTGATTGGTGGGAGCTTCGTAACCGGCCTCGTATAAGAGCGGAATATGGTGAAAAACTAAGGATAAGATCCCAGTTTGTTGAAGCGGTTGCGCCTACATCAGATCGAGGTGGCAGAATTATTAGAAAAGACAGACAGATTGAGACCCGATTTTTTGGAACGACACCTGAATACCTGGCCACTAATGATGCTACTGAGATTGCCAGTGGCCGGTTTTTTACTGAAGGTGAAAACCGCTCAGGAAAACGTGTGGTTATAATTGGTGCCGGTATAGCTGAAGCCCTTTTTCAAGATGAAAATCCTTTAGATCAGCATGTGAAGATAGGTAATCACAAGTTTCGTGTTATCGGAGTCACTGGGGAAATGGGATCATTTATGGGCCTTTTCAGTCTCGATAACCAGGCCATAATTCCCTTAGGTACTTTTCAGAGGCTTTTCGCCCGTCGCGGATGGATGAGTATTCGGGTAAAACTGAATACATCAAATATTGATGAAGCCAAGGAGGAGATTCGGGGACATATGCGGGTAATCCGGGGGCTAAAACCGACCGAAGAAGACAATTTTGCTCTGCCACACTCCTCCACCTTTGAATCTCAATACCAAGCCATCAAACTTGCTATCGGCGGAACAGGTATATTTATCACCGCACTTTCGCTGATTGTAGGTGGGATTGGAATCATGAATATCATGTTTGTTTCTGTCAAGGAACGGACTCGGGAGATAGGTGTCCGAAAAGCACTGGGCGCAACTCAACGGACTATTTTATACCAGTTCCTTATGGAAGCAATTGTAATCTGTTTTTTGGGTGGTTTGCTTGGTTTGGGGATTGCTTTTGGACTTAGTAAAGTTATTAACCAATTTTTCCCCTCCGTCTTGCCTATTGGTCTGGCAATGGGAGCGATTTTTCTAAGTATCATTATAGGTGTCGTTTCTGGACTTGTACCCTCCTCTCGAGCTGCACGGCTAGACCCTATTGAGGCGTTGCGTTACGAATGAAAACCAAACGGTCTCACCTAAAAAATACACTTAAGGAAAGCTTTCGCATGGCTGTGGAAGCCATTCGGCAGAACAAGCTTCGTTCCATTCTTACACTTCTTGGAATCAGCATAGGCGTGTTTTCAGTCATTGGTGTAATGACAGCTATCCGGACATTGGAAGTTTCCATTGATTCGCAACTGGATATTTTTGGTACGAATACTTTTTCGGTAAACAAATGGCCAGCTATTATGGTTTCGGGTGGCCATGGCGGTAGAAAAAAATACAGGGAACGAAAAAACATCGATTTTTTTCAGTTTGAAGAATTAAAACGTCGTGCAACGTTCCCTCTAAGAGTAAGTGTGATTGATGGTACTGATGAACGAAATATTCGTTACAAGGATAAACAGTTAAAACGAACAGCGGAACTTCAAGGTGCCGATGAATGGGGATTACGTAGTCGCAATACATTCATACTTAGTGGTCGCAACTTCATGGAAGATGATGTTCGCTTTTTTAGGAATGTCACTATTCTAGGTCCGGATGTGGTAGATATATTATTTCCGTTTGAAGATCCTATTGGAAAGAAAATTCAAATCAAGGGTCTTGACTACACTGTAGTCGGTATTACAGAATGGAAGGGGCAGGCATTTGGACAAAGTCAGGATAATTATGTCCTGATCCCTATCAGTGTTTATCTCCAACGGTTTTCTAATAGATGGACTTCATTGAGAATCACTGTAGAAGCCGTATCAGCAGGTATGTATGATAAAACGTTAGATGAAGTGATCGGATTAATGAGAACAATTCGAAAAGTTCCCCCTGAAGATGAGAATGATTTTGAGATTATCTCCAATGAAGAATTGGCTAAAGTGTTGGCAGGTTTTACGGGGGGAATAAAACTGTTTGCCGGTGCGGTCAGCGTTATTGCTCTTTTTGTAGCAGGTATTGGCATTATGAATATTATGCTCGTGTCGGTCTCTGAAAGAATCAAAGAGATCGGAATTCGCAAAGCTATAGGTGCAAATCGAAATGATATTCTAACGCAATTTCTAATGGAAGCCATCTTCTTGAGTCAGTTCGGCGGTGTTGTTGGTGTTATCCTGGGTATTCTGGGAGGTAACCTGGTGGCTGTTTTTCTCAATGTTTCATCAGTAATTCCCTTTGACTGGGCGTTCTACGGTATGGCTATCTGTTCCTTGGTGGGCATCAGTTTCGGTATTTACCCTGCTTGGAGGGCGGCAAATTTGGACCCTATCGAATCCCTCCGCTACGAATAACAGGACTCCCCGGCGGGAAAACTTTCAACCTTCTTTTCCAAGTTTCCCTTTCCCTTGATTGCAGAGAAGAGTACAGCTAAATTTTTACTGGCACGATAATTGTATAAAGAACAAAAAGTGACTAAAAACCAGACGGTTGACCGTGATGAAGTTCTCAAAATCGCGGCTTTGGCTAAACTCCATCTCTCTGAGGAAGAGGTTTCATTGTATACAGATCAGATGAATGAGATCCTTGAATATATGAAACAGCTGGGTGAGCTCGACACCAAGGATGTGGAGCCTCTCAGCCATGTTCTTGATCAGATCAATATGACCCGCCCTGATGAGGAAAAAGCTTCTCTCAGCCGTGAAGAGGCACTCCGGAATGCCCCTGAGACCGATGGTGAGTATTTTGTCGTGCCGAATGTAATCGAAAAATCATAATGTCAAATGCCAGAGCTATTGAATGTGTCGGGGTGATTCCGGCGAGGTATCACTCTACGCGTTTCCCAGGTAAAGTTCTTGAATTGATTGATGGCTTACCTATGGTGGCGCATGTTTACAAACAGGCAACGGCTTCACAACTTGATAAGGTTATTGTATCAACTGATCATCCTGCTGTTCAAAAGGC
>DTTI01000080.1:51596-57945 GCA_012964825.1 Candidatus Neomarinimicrobiota bacterium | reverse complement strand
TAGAGGAAGAAGGTTTACTTTGCCGATAGCTAAAACAGGTATACTATAAAAAGCCCCGCTCAGCGGGGTTTTTTGTTTCTAGTATAATAAAAGGCTTATAAAACAAGCCGTATCTAATCAAAGTCGTTTCTTCATTTTGTCGTCAGTAAATTACGTTTATGCCCGGGTGGTGGAATTTGGTAGACACTACGGACTTAAAATCCGTTGGCCATTGCGGCCGTGCCGGTTCAAGTCCGGCCCCGGGTACTGATTGATCGCTCCGACGAAATTTTCTGCTATATTCTTGACTTTCGATTACCATTAAATGCAACCAATACAATTCTTTATTTGCAGTTACGGTGGCTGTGCCAGCTGGAGCGTAGCCCGATTCTTAAGCAGATATGGTACCGTTCATCACATCCATTCCCGAAAATCACCCGAATACCTCTCATTGCCGGTTTCGCGGAAAATCTTCCACCGGTGGTTCGGCGGTGGGATAAAGGAACACTTCAGCAACTCTCCCAGTGATAATATTCAGGACACTTCAATCTGTAGAGTCCTTTACCTTTATGTAAAGCCTGTCTACTCTATATTCTCCAAAAGGGCGTTCAGCGTCCGCCACCTAAGGAGTATCGGTGTCTCAAGAACCAACTTACGAAGTGTGAGTAAGATGTCGAGGCTGAGTATCTCGAAAGGGGAAAAGATCTTATCGGCTATGAACAGTTCTTCGATAACTGTGTAACACAGGGTATCAACAAGAATTACAACATTATCGCGGTGAATGTCCAGAAGCTGTGGAGCCACCTTCCTGAATTCTTCGATATCTTGAATATTCCCAATGCCGATATTGAGTCATTTCCTCACGAGATAAATCGCGAGCGAGAAAAAGAGATTCAAGAGCACCTGGACGACATATATGAACCTTTCAATCAAAGAATTGATGCAATGAAACCAATAGCTGTGATTCGTGTTAATGAGGGGTAAATGGAGAAAATTCAGTCATCACTTCTCGTTTGAATACTCAGGCATACAAAGTGTAACTTTACCCGATATGACAAAGGGAATCGGAAAAAGAATTGTTGCGTCTCTCTCGCTTTTCATTTTGTCGACGGGAATTATGGCCCAGGTGGAAGCGCCTGTCACCGTTGAGGCGAAAATCGAACAGGCACAGATCCGGGCAGGGGAGGTGCTCACTGTTTTAATCACAGCCACCTCTGAACCCGATTTTAAAATCTATGCTGTCAACGATGTGGCAGAGGGGCCCATTCCTTCTGAAGTTACCGTTGAGGGTGATGTGGTTGACCTTGTGGGTGAGACCCGAGAGCCGCCGCCCACTAACAAGTTCGATGAAGGATTCATGACGGAAACCTATTACCACGATGGCACCGTCACTTTTGAGACCGATGTTAGGATAAGGGCAAGTCTTGATCCCGGTGACTACACACTCACAGCAGGGTTACTCTTTCAGGCCTGTGATCCCACCATTTGTTTTCCGCCTACCACAAAAACATTCGATCTCACTTTCACCGTTGTTCAAGGAGATGCAAGATCAGACAGGACTGAGATTGTGGCAGCGACTTCCCGAGGATTGCCTGGAGATGATGACAATATTGATCTGGGAGATGCAATTTCAGCAGGTCTTGGTTCTTTTTTACTTCTTTCCATATCTATGGGATTTCTTGCTCTTCTAACTCCGTGCGTTTTTCCCATGATCCCGATTACCGTTTCCTTTTTCACGAAATTGGGAGAGACCGAGGGAAAGAATCCTTTGAAGCAGTCGTCAGTCTATTCAATTGGTATTATTATCACATATACTGTTCTGGGTCTTATTTTGGCTGCTACCCTAGGTGCCTCGGGTGCCAATCAATTGGCTTCAAATCCGTGGGTTAATCTTTTCATAGCGGGTCTTTTCGTCTATTTTGCACTTTCACTTTTTGGAATGTATGAGATCGAGCTCCCGGCATCTCTTCGGCAGTTTACGCTACGCCAGGAAGGAAGAGGGGGTTATGTCGGCACCCTTTTTATGGCTCTCACCTTTACTATCACATCATTTACCTGCACGGTACAATTTGTAGGACTATTGTTGGTAAGAGCTGTTCAAGGTGACTGGTTGTGGCCGTTTATTGGAATGCTGTTTTTCTCAGCTGCTTTTGCGCTACCATTCTTTTTCCTTGCACTCTTCCCTCAATACCTTTCGAAATTGCCGAAAAGTGGTGGATGGCTGAATTCGGTAAAAGTAAGTATGGGTTTTCTTGAATTGGCGGCGGCATTCAAATTTTTCAGTAATACAGACTTGGTCTGGGGATGGGATGTATTTACAAGACCGTTTGTTTTAGCTACGTGGGTAGTGATTGTATTTCTTACTGGGCTATATCTTATTGGTAAGATCCGTCTGCCACATGATTCAGAACTGGCGACCATAGGTGTGCCGAGGCTTATGCTTAGTATTGTGCTTTTTTCATTTGCCCTCTATATGGGGCGTGGACTCTTCGGGCAGCCCATTCACGGCCTTATAGATTCCTATCTGCCGCCAGCTACCAGAGCGGAATCCGGCTCCTTGGCTCAACAGGATTCACAACACGATGGTCTAAAATGGATACTGGACTACGATGAGGGGATCGCCATGTCAGAAATGACCGGGAAACCCATGTTTGTCAATTTTACGGGCTACACCTGTACAAACTGCCGGTGGATGGAGACAACTATTTTCGTGTTGTCAGATGTAATCTCCAGGCTTGAGAATTACATTCTCATTGAACTTTTTACTGACAGCGGGCCTCGCCGTATGGAGTATCAACAGATGGAGATTGACCGATTCGGTACAGCTGCTCTTCCATTCTACGTTATCCTCAGTCCGGACAGTGAAGAGATTGCCCGTTTCCCCGGCCTTACGCGGGATACCCGCAAGTTCATCCAGTTCCTCGAAAAGGGGCTTACCGGAGAACAGAGATTAACCGCAGCAAACTGAGAGGATTTTCTTGAAGAGATTCCTGGCTTCCCTTATACTTTTTCTTTCGGTGCTCAACGGCCAGTTTGGCATCGCTCCGCCCCTGAAATTCAAGTTGATGAACGGGCAGTCAGTCCTCCTAAAAGATCTCATTCAGCAAGGACCTATCCTAATTGATTACTGGGCGCTCTGGTGTAGCCCTTGCCTGAAAGAGATGCCACACCTGGACAAGCTACAGGATGAGTTCGGTGATGAAGGTTTCCGTGTTCTTGCTGTTAATCTCGATACAGAACGGAGTGTCTCCAAAGTGAAGAGCTATATTCGCTCGAAAGGTTATGACCTGGAAGTAGCTCTCGATCCAGCACAGGAGACCTACCGCATGCTGAACGGCAAGGCCATGCCTTATTCCCTGCTGGTGGACCGCACCGGCAAGATCATCTACCGCCACAGCGGCTACGCGCCGGGTGATGAGAAAGTTTTGTGGCAAAAGGTGGAAGCTCTGGTGCACGCTTCACCCGACAATTCCTGATTCAGCAATCCCAATGAAGTTGCGCATTATTTTTTCACTTGCTTTCTGTTCACATTTAATGGGACAGGAGAGTCAGTTCTCCATCGGTATTTCATCGTTTTACGGGGAAGGTGTAACGCCCATCCTACAGTTTGGTCAGAGCCAGTACTATGACTACAAATACAGTGAGCACTTTTTGGATGTGACCGGATGGCGCGGCGACTGGGCCCTATGGACAAGTCTGGAGTTCAGCTCCCCCCCAAGGATTGGAACCAGTTTTGCCGGTTTACGAAAATTGAGAATTTCCCGGGAAGGCAGTTCCTATTCTTTTATGGTGGGTGATCTGTACGGGCAGATTGGCCGGGGACTCGGCTTGAACCTGTGGGAAAACCAGGCCATCGACTGGGACTCTTCACTTCGTGGTGTCTGGATCAGGGCCCGGCCAAGAGACATGCTGCAAGTTGATATTGTTGCGGGAAAGGCTGGCGGAGGTCGACATCTGGGTGCAGGTCCCGGTATCGATCCCAGAATACGAGATTTTGAAGAGGATGAGACGGTGGCGCTGTTGTCAGGCAGAATGGAACAGCTTATGCCGGGAGTGAATCTTGGTGCTTACCTCATGCTTATGAACGGCAACAGGCAGTGGTTTTCTGTTCGGCGCGGTGAAGATCTGGATACAGTTAAAGTGTCATCATTCAAACCGGGTTTTATTGCTGAAATGTCCGGTAACAATTTTGATCTCTTTTTTGAGACGGCATTCCGGTCGAATACCATCAAAAATGTAGACAGTCTCTACTCCGTAACGGCTTATAAATGGTATCCTTATGATTCAAAACAGTCCGGGCGAGGTCTCTATTTTTCGGGATCCTTCTTCCCCGGTCAGTGGGGCGTTACTGTTGAATTAAAAGATTACCTTTTCGACACCAGTTCGCCAGAGAAAAGAGTTCATCTACCGTTCAGACTGGGAAGGAGTAGCCTTGTCTACGGGCCGCCCAGCGGTTTCAGGGAGCACACCTCAACACTGCTCTCCAGGACACCACACATTATGGATCCTGAAGATGAACTAGGTTTCCAGATCGAGTTCAATTCTCAGGTTAATGACAACCTTTTTCTTATTGTTAACTACGCTCGGAGCAGCCGGCATACTGCTTTTGTGAATGAGGTAGATGAACAATACAACAGTACCTTGAGAAAGAAAGATCACACTCAAGTTTTTGTTCCAACGACTGATAACGGGTTCTATCCGTTCCACGAAGGGTACGCGGAAGTGAATTACCGTTATGACCAGCTCATGTTTACCACAGGGCTGTCCCATTCCAGTGAAGTGATGCTTTATAGTGCTCTGAACGTCTATAAAGCGGGATCGTCCGGTTGGGAATCTGAGCGTTCCAAGCTGACTGAATTCTTTGAGAGGCGAAACCTAATTTCCATACCGTCAGAGCTGACCCTGGGTTTACCCAGAGGTTTTAATATCACTTTGGATGTGGAGCACCAGTGGGAGGCGCTGGAGTTGGGGACTCAGGTCTCTTATACTCTCCATGGTGAAAACCGCCCCGACAGTTTAGAAGCGGTGAATGTGGATGTTGTGCCGTACTATTATCGTTATGTAGCACTGAATATTGGTAAAGCTTCGCTTTTCAGTGTCGGTTTTCTATTTGATCACGCTTCCAGGATCAAGACAGGAAATTTCTTCAATACGGATCCTGAAGAGGATAATTGGCTTGAGGAGGTTTTGCGGAGAAATGAGGTAGACTTAACCAATAAATGGTTCGGAATTCAGGGATCATTTTATATTACATCCTCCACAGTTTTATCTTTATTCTACGGATCCATTCAGGGGGGGTTAAAGTGCGACAGCGGGGTCTGCGTCTATGTACCAGGGATTGATGACGCTTTTACGCTGGCCCTCACAGCGAACTTTTGATTTAACTTGTTGCTTCTGCTTCCAAGCAAAAAAGATGCTAAGGGTTATTTACTTTCTTAAATTGAAAGGGGAAAATTTCGGCCAGTAACTGAATCATAATGAAGGAGATTTATCATGACTAAATACGAATGCTGCGACTGCGGTATGGGAGTAGAAGGACTGACCTGTTCCAAATGTGGTGCTGCTCTTGTCCACAATACTCTTACCAAGGACGACGGCTCAACTGTGGATGTGAGTCAATGTCCTGATGGTTGTGGAAAGATCAAGTCGCCCATGTGCTGCGATCACGACATGGATATGGTGGAAACTTAGTTTCCGGTTATAAATCGGACTCAATACCATTTAACAAAGGGCGATGTAAATATCGTCCTTTTTTATTGGAATAGGATCGATGAAAAGATCGTAAAAAAATAGATTTTATTCATTGAGCTGGGCCGCCTATCTTGAACTGGTGGTTTCTTAGTGAAAGGACTATATTCACTTTATGTCAAAGACCATTAAAGGGAATTGGAGAAATAAGGTAAAAAGTATGAAAAGGTCAAAACTTATTCCTTGTGCCGTGGTGCTGTTCGTCATTGGATGTGCTGGCGGTGGAGGTGTATCAAATACGGGTCCTCGCAAGCAGAGAAATCTCATCACTCAAGGAGAAATAGCTACTTTAGATGTCAGAAGCGCTTATGATGTCATCCAGATATTAAGGCCTCAGATGCTTCGTGTAAGAGGAAGTATTGGTATAGCCGTATATGTGAACGGTATTCGAATGATGAGCGGGATGCAGTCTCTTTATGATATTTCTCCAACATCTATTCATGAGATCCGTTATCTCAGTTCATTTGACGCTACGGCGCGTTTCGGCACGGATGTTCCTGATGGTGCCATCTCCATTACGACTAAGTAGAGGGATACTCAGGTCATTTGAGTAACAAGTCTCCTGACCTTAGGGGATAGTAAATGCGTGTTTACAAGAATTTTATCAATAGTGACTGGGTGG